>NZ_JBQCWZ010000001.1:0-131637 GCF_051956895.1 Neisseria sp. P0021.S006 | reverse complement strand
TATATATAGACAGCGGTAACCCCCTCTCCTGAAAATTCAAGTGCCAAGCTAAGCATACGTTTTTGTATTTCTGATATCTTATCTTCAAATTTCATTTTTACTTTCCTGTGTTGTAAATCTTTTCAACTTTTTTAATGCCATCAATTTCATATTGAATAACAAAATGATCTGGCCTTAAACTATTTCCCTTGTATTGTATATCAACATTTACCGTTACGCGTTTCTTTTCCATTAATGCATTTGCCCATTCATTTTCTAGAATTTTATAATTGCTTAAATTAACTCCGCTAAGCTGGGATACCAGATTATCTAACTTTGGAGACCCGCCAAATCTATCTCCCGCCAAATGACCAGCATGATCACCACTGAGTTTTCCCGGAGTATTAGGGTTATGATGAAGCCTGTCGGAACGTTTGGTTAACTGAAGCTCTTGTGCTTCCCATGTTTTTAACCGCCCAAGATGATCAGTTTGGTATATATATTCAAACTCTCCGGCTGAGACCTTTGCAAAATTCCTTTTCCTCCGACAGCCGAAACCTAACACAGGTTTTCGGCTGTTTTTGTTTCAAATATCTACTGATTCTACTCAAATACCCCCATAATCCCCCTTGGATACCTGATAATCAGGCATCCGGCCGCCTTTTAAGCAGCAACAGGCACACTTAGCCTGTTAGCCGCTTTCAAAAGGTTCAAACACATCGCCTTCAGATGGCTTTGCGCACTTACTTTGAGCAGACCGAAATAGGCTGCCCGGGCATAGCGGAATTTACGGTGCAGTGTACCGAAGCTTTGTTCGACCACATAACGGGTCTTCGACAAATATCGGTTGCGTTTGGTTTGCGCTTCCGTCAGCGGACGGTTGCGGTGTGCTTTGCGCATAATGCCGTCCTGCAGTCGACGCTCTTTCAGATGTTGCCGGTTTTCCTTACTGTCATAGCCTTTATCGGCATAGACGGTCGTACCTTTGGGCAGTCCTTCCAACAAAGGCGACAGGTGTTTGCACTCATGGGCATTGGCGGGGGTAATGTGCAGTTTCTCAATATAGCCTTCCGCATCGGTACGGGTATGTTGTTTGTAACCGAGTCTGTATAACCCGTTTTTCTTTATCCAACGGGCATCGCTGTCTTTACTCGGTGTGGTTTGGCCGCTGACTTGTCCTTCGTCATCGACTTCTATGGCCTGGCGCTGTTTGCTGCCGGCGGTCTGAATAATGGTGGTGTCAATGACGGCGGCGGATGCTTTCTCTACTTTTAGGCCTTTTTCGGTCAGTTGTCGGTTAATCAATTCCAGCAATTCGGGCAGGGTGTCGTCTTGCGCCAGCCAGTTGCGGTAGCGGCATAGGGTGCTGTAATCGGGGATGCTCAGTTCGTCAAAGCGGCAAAACAGGTTGAAGTCGATGCGGGTGATGAGGCTGTGTTCGAGCTCGGGATCGGAGAGGCTGTGCCATTGTCCGAGCAGGACGGCTTTGAACATGGACAACAGGGGATAGGCGGGACGCCCTCGGTGGTCTCTAAGGTAACGGGTTCTTTGACGATTCAGGTATTGTTCGATCGGCTGCCAATCAATCACCTGATCCAACTTCAATAGTGGGAAGCGGTCGATGTGTTTGGCAATCATGGCTTGGGCGGTTTGCTGGAAGAAGGTGCTCATGGGAAATCCCCTAAATGTCTTTGTGGGAATTTAGGGGATTTTGGGGAATTTTGCAAAGGTCTCTATTTGTCTGCCAATTCAACACAGAGGCAATGATGTTCTCTTTGTTGCCAATGCCGCAGTTTGTATATTCGTCGTATTTGTCGGGATCTTCGTAGGCAATACGAAGTTTTGAATCATTTTTCAGCGAAAGTAGGGGATTTGAGCTATCGCCAACATCAAACATGAAGTTATCGATACCGCAAAGCTTCCACAGGAATGTAAAAACATTGCCGGCTTCCTCATGCAAAACATCAATAGCATAGATTGCATTTTCGGCACTGGATCCTGAAATATGCTCAAATGCTGGATACTCGACATACCAACCGTATGCGAAGTCTTTGTGGGTTTTAAAGCAATCAGACAGGTTCACTTTGGCCAACAACTTACGAACCGCAGAAAACAGTTTTTTGCTAGTTTGATCCAAAGTAACCTGATGATTCTGAACATCCAGGGCTTCGAACCCTGTCTGTTCAGTTCCTTTCAGCTCATCCTCTGCATCAGTCTCTGGGCTATCTTCTTTAGCTGGCACAGATTCAATAGATGAATCCCCTGACTCAGTGTTATTTTCAGATGCTTCTTTTTGATGCAAATTGACATCTTGTTTGACAGCTGTTTCAGATTTATTCTTATCAGATAAATTTTCTGTTTCAGGAAAGGCTTCAGCACCATATTCAAATTTGAATTTGTTGAGTACAAACTGACAAAGCTCATGTACGTCTAACTCTGTTGCAGAATATTGGTTATGCCACTGATCCAGCACATCTGACCATAAATATTGGAAAGAGTCGTCCAACTGAATTGATTTAGAAATTGAGAACAGGGTAGAGTGAAGTTTTTTAATTTCTTCAACTTTTGCATGGGAAAGTTTGAATGCGTATTCTTGAAGCTCCTGTAAGTTATCAGAAGCAAAAAAGAACAGTCCTAGAGTTTTATGAGAAACCGTAAGCCCTTTATCAGAAAACATCACTTCCAGTTCGCGCAAAGAAAGTTTCCCTGAGTCAGATTCATCTTGGAAAATATCGCGAATTTCGGCGTATTTGCAGGCTTTATCCCAAAAACACATTTCAGCACGCAGTTCGTTTTCAACAAGGTGCGCAACCTGCAATGTAGTTTCGTCAGAGTAGGGGATGTAAATGCACGGCATCATACGGAAGCGGTTATCGCCAGTTTCTTCCAAGAGTTCGCGCAAGATTTTGAGACGGGTATTACCACCCTGTGCCAGTACATATTTACTTTCACCAGGTCGCTGGGTAACGTGTACCGGTTGTTGAATACCTGAAGAACGAATGGACTCTTTGATGGCCTCATAGCTGGAAACATCATGTAAACGGCGTGGGTTTTTGTCAAAGAAATCGATCTCGCTGATTGGCAACGACATTAACATGCCCTGAGAAGGAGTATCCTCGAGGCCAAAACTCATATTTGTCTGTGCAGGTGTACCGATGTGTAGGCTCAAAGCTGCTTTGGTTTGGCCCAGATTCATGACTGTACCTCCTCTTGCAGCAGGCTGGTCATGTCGTTGAAACAGCTTCCACGCAATTTTTTATTTTCGATACCAGGGAAAATCTCATAAACAATACGGTGCATGATTTCATAAGCGGGCAGCATCTTTCCAAGCTGTTTACGCTCATGGCAATGAACAGGAACTCGTAACGTTGTGGCTTCCTTATATGCTTTGGCAGCAGGAACTGCTACGCTCAGCAATTTACGTCTGTCGTCTAAGGTATTACTAAAGAAGTCTTTGATAGAGGATGCGATGAATTTCGCATCATTGGTACGATCTTGCGCGTAGATGATGGCTCGTAATTGAGGCATGGGGATGCGCATTGCTTCGCCTTTTTGCAGTCGCTTCAGAAGTTCTTGGGTACCAGTGAGAAACTCACGGGCACTCAAAACTTCAGGCATAATCGGGCAAAGCAAGCATGTAGCAGCGAAGGCAGCTGTATCCAAGAGAGGGCCGACTGCACCCTGAGTATCGATCAAAACCACATCGTAGTTATTCTGTATGTATTGTGAATGCAGTTTGCTTCTCAGCAAAAAGGCACGATCGGGACGAGAAGTTACTTCAGTCTCGACAAAAGCAGAAATGTTATTGGAAATAACGATGTCTAAATTTGGGAAAACGGTATTGGATATTGTTGAGCGGATGACTTCTTCGGTATTTTCACCGAGAAGCAATTCGACAATACCATTTGGAGCGCGGTGGCTTATTGGGTAGTATTTAGACAGTGATGGCTGAACGTCGCAGTCGATCATTAGGACGCGGAGTCCAATATCAGCGAGAATGCCGGAGACATTAGCAATGAGTGTTGTTTTGCCTACGCCGCCTTTGGTAGCGGCCGCAGACAATATTACGGGTGCGGACATAATATTTCCTTGTATAATCAAGGAACAACGTCAGCGAGAAGAGGTAATTCAAGATGTTATGCTTAAATCATCTTGAATAGGAAATTTAACATAATATAAATTATGCGAATTTGTACTAGTATGATGCAAAAGTCTTTTCTACAAATTATGGCCACAACCAAGCCCATGTGCTTCGGCCTTCGCCTTGCAGTAAAACTAAAGTTCGGCAAGTGGAGGCTGTGTTCATGCATTCAAAGCCGATTCCGTAGGCTGATAAGGCTGCAGCAATTTTGGGATGCAGGAATTTTTGTTTTTCTCCTGTACCGATAATAATGACTTCTGGACGGTTTTCTGCTGTTTCAATTGCTGATATAAAAATTTGTTCGTTTAATTCTCCGATGGTTGTTTGAGGAATGATGCTCACTTTACCATCTTGCCAGCAAATGGGTTCTGAATATGTTTGTTCACCGATTTGCAATATGCCTTGTGAGGATGAAAAAAATGATGCGGTTTCATCAATATGGTTTTCTGTGATTTTCATGGCAATTCCTGTTTTTATGGTAGAACGATTTTTCAGACGGCCTTGGGAAACTTGCAAAAAAAGGTGCAAGATCAAGCAATATCAGGTAGGATTCAACGTTTGACCTTGTGCATTGATGCTTTGCTCTGAATTTACGATTGCAAGCGATTATAACAAGCCTTGGTTTTTCGTGATTATTTTAAAGTATCGGCTCAAAAGGAGACACAATGAAGCCAGTAAATATCGGTCTTTTAGGTTTGGGTACAGTCGGTGGCGGTACGGCTACTGTATTGCAGGACAACGCTGCGGAAATCAGCCGCCGCTTGGGACGAGAAGTCCGTATTTCTGCTGTTTGTGATTTGAGCGAAGAAAAAGCCAAACAAATTTGCCCGAATGCTGCTTTTATCAAAGATCCGTTTGAGCTGGTTCAACATCAAGATGTTGATGTTGTTGTGGAATTGTTTGGCGGTACCGGTATTGCCAAAGATGCGGTATTGAAAGCGATTGAAAACGGCAAACACATTGTTACTGCCAATAAAAAACTACTGGCCGAATACGGCAATGAAATTTTCCCTTTGGCGGAAGAAAAAAATGTCATGGTGCAGTTTGAAGCTGCTGTTGCCGGCGGTATACCAATTATCAAGGCTTTGCGTGAAGGCTTGGCTGCGAACCAAATCCGCAGTATCGCCGGTATTATTAATGGTACCAGCAACTTCATTCTGACTGAAATGCGTGAAAAAGGCAGCGCGTTTGCAGACGTATTGAAAGAAGCTCAGGCTTTGGGCTATGCAGAAGCTGACCCCACTTTTGATATCGAAGGTCATGATGCCGGCCATAAAATTACGATTATGAGCGCATTGGCATTTGGTACGCCGATGAACTTTTCTGCCTGCTATTTGGAAGGCATCAGCAAACTCGACAGCCGCGATATCAAATACGCTGAACAACTTGGCTACCGTATCAAATTGTTGGGGATTACCCGTAAAACCGACAAAGGCATCGAGTTGCGCGTACACCCTACTCTGATTCCTGAAAGCCGTCTGCTGGCTAACGTTAACGGCGTGATGAATGCTGTCCGCGTCAATGCCGATATGGTTGGTGAAACCTTGTATTATGGTGCAGGCGCCGGTGCATTGCCAACGGCTTCTGCCGTGGTTGCCGATATCATTGATATTGCCCGCCTGATTGAAGCTGAGACTGACCATCGTGTCCCTCACTTGGCATTCCAACCTTCACAAGTTCAAGTGCAAAATATTCTGCCTATGGATGAAATCACCAGCAGCTACTATCTGCGCGTTCAAGCAACTGACGAACCAGGAACTTTGGGTCAAATTGCCGCACTCTTGGCCAAAGAAAATGTTTCTATCGAAGCTTTGATTCAAAAAGGCGTGATTAATCAAAGCACTGCTGAAATCGTGATTCTGACCCACACCACGGTGGAACACAATGTCAAACGCGCTATCGCAGCGATTGAGGCGTTGAGCTGCGTGGATGCTCCGATCACCATGATCCGCATGGAAAGCCTGCATGACTGAGCAACAAACGGAAAGGCCGTCTGAAGAACAACTGGCGGCCAGAAAGAAAGCCAAGGCAAAAATCCGCACCATCCGCATTTGGGCATGGATTATTTTGTCTTTGCTGGCTCTGACCGCCCTGCTCTCACAATGCGCCATGAACAAGCCGCAGATGAAGCAAAATGTGGTGGAATCTTGTGTGAAAAACATTCCTTTTGCTGAAAAATGGCAAACTGATTTGAAGGCAAAAGGTTTGGATGCGCAAAACGAGAAATTGGCTCAAGACTATTGTGTCTGCATGTGGGATCAGCCTTTAAGCAAACTCTCTGACGAGCAAATCCGAAACTTCGGCAAAATCAGCCCTGAGGAGCAACTCAAACTCTTGGGTGGCGCGGAAGCTTTTGAGGCACGCGATAAGCAATGCGTGGCTGATTTAAAGGCTGAGTAAACCAAAATTATCGGTTTAAGCCAAAGCTATAAGGCCGTCTGGACAACAGACGGCCTTTCTTATATTGAATAAATAGTAATAAGAATTGATTTCATTATATTTTAAGTTTAAGATAGCTTGGTTAATTGCTTTTCTATGGTTGTTGCCATGCGTTACCACTTTCCTATTGCCGTTGATATTTATGATTTTTTGTATACCGGCCGGTTTGACTATCTGGAAATCGGACAATCGGCAGAGTCTATTTTGCAGATGTTTCCTGCGCCTGATTGCGTCCCTAAAGGCTTGTTGGTACAAAAAGGCTGGAATATTTGGCTTTATGGCGATATCGAACTGCATTTCTCCGACAATCGTTTGACACAGATTCGCGCTGATTTTCAGCCTGATGCTGCACTAAGCGGCGGCCGTTGGGTAAAATTGAATCCGTGGTTTTTTGCAAATGGCTGCCTTGATGTTTATGCCGTCATTCAGCGCTTGGTACAACGCAATATTGACTTTATTAAAACGGAAACGCATACCAATTTGATTTTACAGCTGCAAAGCGGGGTCGAATTGATTTTTGAAAAATGTCGGGGCATGCAACTTGCCTCGTTCCGCAAACAAAAAGCTTCCCTGCCTCATTGGGCGCGTGAAACGGCTTCTTAACTAAAACAATGCCGTCTGAAAACATCATTTCAGACGGCATGATCAATTACAAACCATTCAATAATTGTCGGATTTTCGTCATCGCCATAGAAGTCTGTTCATTACAGCCTACAGTCCCTACTCCGCTATCAAAGCAATCAATGCTGCTGACGCTGCAAAAGTGGGCATAGGCCATTTTCAACTCTCTGGCCAAAACAGCTTCGGGCATACCGGTCATACCAAGTACATCTACACCATCATTGCGATAACGGGCAATTTCTGCGCGAGTTGGACGGCGCGGGCCTTGCAGGCAGCCATATACTGCTGTGTCGTAAATCGGCACATTGTGCGCTTTCGTGATATTTAATAACTTTTGTCGCAATTCATTGCAATAAGGGTTGAAAAAATCGGTATGGACGACAGGGCATTCTTGGCCTTCAAAAAAAGTATCTTTACGGCCATAGGTATAGTCAATCAAATCGTCCGGCAACACCAGACTGCCGTTTTCAAAATCAGGGTTGATACCGACGACTGAAGAAATGGCAATAATGTTTTCAACGCCTAAAGAGTGCAATGCCCAGATATTGGCGCGATAGTTGATTTCATGCGGCGCGATGGTATGGCTGAAGCCGTGTCGGGCGAGAAAAACAATGTCCAAGCGCCCCAACCTGCCGAACAAAATAGGACTGCTGGTTAAGCCGTATGGAGTGCGTACGATTTTTCGTTCAGTAATTTCGAGTTCCGGCAGTTTGGTCAAACCGCTGCCGCCGATAATGGCTAACATATAGACTTCCTTTGTTATCAATGGCCGTCTGAAACTTGGATTTCAGACGGCCTTAATATCATCGATTTATTTATGTTTATAGAAATGGCTGCCGAAATAGGCAGATGCACCTTCACGCAATAAAACCAATGTTACGGCGGCAAGCGGCAGACCGGCAAGCATACCGACAAAACCCATCAGTTGTCCGAAAGCCATCAACGAGAAAATCACCCAGAACGGAGACAAACCGATGCGGTCGCCGACGATTTTAGGCGTAATGAAAAAGCTTTCCAAGAATTGTCCGACACCGAATACAGCCCAGACCATCAACAAACCCTGCCATGAGCCATATTGCAAAAGCGCGGCAACTGTCGCCAGCAAAAGGCCGGTAAATGCACCCAAATACGGAATAAATACCAAAATACCGGCAATCATACCGATGGCAAAGCCGGAATCCAAACCGACCAGCATCAAGCCCAAGCCATAGACCAAGCCCATAATCATCATCACCATCAGCTGGCCACGCAGAAACTCGCCCAAAACTTCATCCATATTGCCGCTGATACGCGTGTAAGTTTCGATAAAACGGCGCGGAACCAATTTGCTGATTCCGGAAGACCAGCGTTTCCAATCCAACAAGAAGTAATACAGCAGCAAAGGTAACAACACCAAATTGCTGACGCCGCTGATGACGTTACCACTTTGACGCATCAAGGTAGGAATCCATTCTTTGAGCGTATTGCTCAACTCATCCGTATGCGACTGCAACCATGCAATAATTGATTCTTGATCGATTTGAATATAATCCCCGCTGACGCTATTGAGCCACGGCAGCAATTTGTTTTGAACAAAGCCTACGATTTGTGGCAGGCGTTCGGCCAGATTGTTAAACTGGTTCAACAACATAGGCACGATAATCAGCACCAACGACAGCAATATCAGCAAAGCCAGTGCCATAATAATCATAGAGGCCGGCGCGCGACGGATACGCTTCAGTTGCAGCCATTCGACCAAGGGATTCAAAACATAGGCCAAAACGGCAGCTACGATAAACGGCGTCAAAACATCGCCCAAGGCATATAAAAGCCAAATAAAGGCCGCGATAACGCAAGCCATAATAATCCACGGTTTTGCGCCGCGCGTTTTCTTTTGATACATAAAAAGGTATTTCCCAATTGATGTTTAAGGTTTTCAAAATCAATAAGCAGTATAACAGATTCACAAAGGCCGTCTGAACGCGTGACGGCTATTAAGATAAAATAAAAATTGTTGACAATAATGCCAAAAAATTCAGCCTGAATCCTCTAATTTAAGATAAAATACGCTCCGACAATCTACCCATACCCGAATAAGGAAATCCAATGAGCACTTCTTTGAGCTATCGTGACGCAGGCGTGGATATCGACGCAGGCGATCAACTGGTCGAAAACATCAAACCTTTTGCCAAGCGTACTATGCGCCCTGAAGTGTTGGGTGATTTGGGCGGTTTCGGCGCTTTGGTCGAAATCGGCAAAAAATACAAAAATCCGGTATTGGTTTCCGGTACGGACGGCGTCGGCACCAAGCTGAAACTGGCATTCGACTGGGACAAACACGATACCGTCGGCATCGATTTGGTTGCCATGAGCGTCAACGACATTTTGGTTCAAGGCGCAGAACCTTTGTTCTTCTTGGACTATTTTGCTTGCGGCAAGCTGGACGTTGCCCGCGCGACTGATGTGATTAAAGGCATTGCCCAAGGCTGCGAAGAATCCGGTTGCGCTTTGATTGGCGGTGAAACTGCCGAAATGCCGGGCATGTATCCCGAAGGCGAATACGACTTGGCAGGTTTTGCCGTCGGCGTGGTTGAAAAAGAACGCGTTATTAACGGCCGCAGCATTCAGGCCGGAGACGTTGTTTTGGGCTTGGCTTCCAACGGTGCACACTCCAACGGCTACTCTTTGGTACGCAAAATCATCGAGCGCGACAATCCTGATTTGGACGCGGAATTCGACAACGGTAAAACTTTGCGCGAAGCCATTATCGCCCCTACCCGCCTGTATGTGAAACCTATCCTTGCCGCTTTGGAAAAATTCACCATTAAAGGCATGGCCCATATTACCGGCGGCGGCATTACCGAAAACGTACCTCGCGTTTTGCCTGAAAATACCGTTGCACAAATCGATGCCAAAGCGTGGGAATTGCCTAAACTGTTCCAATGGCTGAAAAAAGCAGGCAATGTGGAAACCCAAGAAATGTACCGTACATTCAACTGCGGTATCGGCATGGTCGTTATCATTGCTAAAGAAGATGCCGATGCAGTACAGGCATTCTTGAGCGAACAAGGCGAAACCGTTTACCGTTTGGGCGCAGTTCGTGAGCGCAACGGCGACGAACATCAAACCCAAGTGGCTTGATTGAGATGTAATTAAAAAAGTGCGGATGATGAATCCGCACTTTTTATTGTTTATGATCTAGGGGAATCTCCGCCCTAGCCTGCTTCTTCCATAAAGCCGGCTAACTGAGCCGTATCGTGGGCAATCATCAGCTCTTCATTGGTTGGAACAACCAAAACAGCCGGAGAAGAATCGGTCGGGCTGATAATACCTGAATTGCCGTAGCGTTTGTCCATATTGGCTTTGGTGTCGATGTGCAGACCTAAGAAATCCAAATAGGAAACAGTTTTAGCTCGGATATTACGCGAGTTTTCGCCGATACCGCCGGTAAACACGAGTGCATCAATGCCGCCACAAGCTACTGCCATCGAAGCAATGTATTTGGCAAGGCGGTAAGTCATCACTTCCAGAGCCAAGCGTGCGCCTTCATGGCCTTCATCCGCAGCGATTTCCAAAGAACGGCAGTCGTTGGAGAGTTCAGAAATACCGAGCAAGCCTGATTTTTTGTTCAGCATTTCATCAACTTGGGCAACATCCAAACCGGCTTGTGAAGTCAGATAGCTGTACACGCCCGGGTCGATGTCGCCGCAACGGGTACCCATCACCAAGCCTTCAATCGGCGTGAAGCCCATACTGGTGTCAACGGATTTGCCGTTTTTAATGGCGGTAATGGATGCGCCGTTGCCTAAGTGGGCAATAATCATACGGATGTCTTCCAGAGGTTTGCCCAAAATCCGTGCGGCTTCAGGGGCAACGTAACGCATGCTGGTACCGTGGAAACCGTAGCGGCGGAAAGCGTATTTTTTACGCAATTCGCGCGGAACGGCATAAGTGTAGGCACGCTCCGGCATGGTTTGGTGGAACGAAGTATCCATCACGCCGACATTGGGCAGACCCGGGAAATGCTCTTGCGCAGCCAAAATGCCGTTGATATTAGCAGGATTGTGCAGCGGAGCGAGCGGAATGCAGGCATTGAGTTCGTCCATTACTGCTTGATCGATCAAAACAGATTCGCTGTATTTTTCGCCGCCGTGGGCGATGCGGTGGCCGATGGCTTTAATGCGGTCGTGCAGGCCGTGTTTTTCAAGTTCTTTCAGCAACATACCTACTGCACCGGCGTGGTCGTTACGGCCGGTCAAGGCTGTTTGGCATTTTTTGCCGTCTTTGCTGAACGTAATGACTGCTTCGGGCGTACCCAAACGTTCGCCGAGACAGCTTAAGAGAACTTTGCCGTTTTTACGGTCGATAACAGCACCTTTGAGTGAAGAGCTGCCGCAGTTTAGAACAAGAATGAGTTGGTTGGACATGGTGTTTCTCCTTTGATTTTTGATTGTTTTTTTGGCTTCAGGCCGTCTGAAAAGAGCAAAAACATTTGAGAGCTTTTCAGATTGCCTTTGGTTTGATGTTTAGTCAGGCTTTATGCCCAACCATAATCTCCATTGCAGGTATCGCTACCTGACTAAAATCTGCTTATTTGGTTTTCAGACGGCCTTGTTTAGTGCTGCGGCCGTCTGAAAACTTAAAAGCAATCTTCCGGCACTCGGACTTGTCCTTCCATAATCACGCGTGCGCTACGGCTCATGACTGCTTTGGTGGCCGTCCATTGTCCGTCCTGACATTCGGCGGCTGCACCAACGCGCAGTGTGCCTGACGGATGGCCGAAACGGACTTCTTTACGCGCTCCGCCTCCGGCTGCAAGGTTGACCAGCGTACCGGGCACGGCGGCAGCGGTAGCGATGGCGACTGAAGCAGTACCCATCATGGCGTGGTGCAATTTGCCCATGCTCAGTGCGCGTACCAATAAATCGATGTCGGCAGCTTTGACGGTTTTGCCGCTTGAAGCGGTGTAATCGGCCGCAGGGGCGACAAAAGCGACTTTCGGAGTATGGGCGCGGGTAGCGGCTTCGGATACGTCGCTGATTAAACCCATTTTCAGCGCACCATACGCGCGGATGGTTTCAAATTTTTCCAGAGCCGCGGCATCGTTGTTGATATCGTCTTGCAACTCTTTGCCTGTATAGCCCAAATCTGCGGCATTCAGGAAAATGGTTGGAATGCCGGCATTGATAAGCGTGGCTTTCAGACGGCCTATATTCGGCACATCAATTTCATCGACCAAATTGCCGGTTGGGAACATACTGCCTTCGCCGTCGGCCGGATCAAGAAATTCGATTTGTACTTCGGCTGCCGGAAACGTTACGCCGTCAAGCTCAAAATTGCCTGTTTCCAAAACTGCGCCGTTTTGCATCGGTACATGGGCAATAATGGTTTTGCCGATGTTTTTCTGCCAAATTTTGACGGTACACAGGCCGTCTGAAGGGATTTTGTCTTTATCGACCAAGCCTTGCTCGATGGCAAATGCGCCCACGGCGGCAGTCAGATTGCCGCAGTTGCCGCTCCAATCGACAAAAGGTTTGTCGATGGAAACTTGTCCGAACAAGTAATCAACATCGTGATCGGCGCGTTCGGATTTGTCCAAAATTACGGCTTTGCTGGTGGACGAACTGGCATTGCCTAAACCGTCAATCTGTTTGCCGTAAGGGTCGGGGCTGCCGAGTACGCGCAAGAGGATTTTGTCGCGTGCCTCGCCTGCTTCCTGCGCAGCTGCCGGCAGATCGGTGCGTTTGAAGAAAATGCCTTTAGATGTACCGCCGCGGTAGTAAACGGCTGGAATTTTAATTTGCGGCATTTCGAGTTCTCCTTTGTATTTCTAGTATGGTTTTTTCAGACGGCCTCTCAAACATTCGAGGCCGTCTGAAAACCTTTTTGAGCGTAGCCCGGACATTTTGATCATGCCCGATTTACCTTACGCTGCATTTCCTTCTAAAAAGTCTTGTGCGAAACGTTGCAACACACCACCGGCTTCATATACCAATACTTCTTCTGCAGTATCGAGGCGGCAGGTAACCGGAACTTTGACAGTTTCGCCGTTTTTACGGTGAATCACGAGAGTCAGGTCGCAGCGCGGTGTGCGTTCGCCGACCACGTCGTAGGTTTCCGTACCGTCCAGTTTCAGGGTGTGGCGGTTAGTACCCGGTTTGAATTGCAGCGGCAACACGCCCATACCGATCAAGTTGGTGCGGTGGATACGCTCGAAGCCTTCGGCAACAATCGCTTCCACGCCGGCGAGGCGTACGCCTTTTGCAGCCCAGTCGCGGCTTGAGCCTTGACCGTAGTCCGCACCGGCAATGATGATGAGCGGCTGTTTGCGGTTCATATAGGTTTCGATGGCTTCCCACATGCGCATGGTTTTACCTTCGGGTTCAACGCGTGCCAGCGAACCTTGGCGTACGCTGCCGTCTTCGTTTCTCACCATTTCGTTAAACAGTTTCGGATTGGCGAAGGTTGCGCGTTGGGCGGTCAAGTGGTCGCCGCGGTGGGTTGCATAAGAGTTGAAGTCTTCTTCAGGCAAACCCATTTTCGCCAAATATTCGCCTGCGGCACTGCTGGCCAAAATCGCATTGGACGGCGAGAGGTGGTCGGTGGTGATGTTGTCGGGCAAAATCGCCAGCGGACGCATGCCTCTCAATGTGCGCTCCCCTGCCAGTGCTCCTTCCCAGTAAGGTGGGCGGCGGATATAGGTGGACATTGGACGCCAGTCGTACAGCGGGCTTGGTGCTTTTTGCGCTGTGCCGGTATCGAACATCGGAATATAAACGTCGCGGAATTGTTGCGGTTTCACATATTCGGCAACGATGGCATCGATTTCTTCATCGGTCGGCCAGATATCTTTCAGGCGGATTTCTTTGCCGTCTGCAACGCCTAGTACGTCGTTTTCAATATCGAAACGGATGCTGCCTGCCAGCGCGTAGGCAACGACCAACGGAGGCGAAGCGAGGAAAGCCTGTTTCGCATACGGATGGATACGGCCGTCAAAGTTGCGGTTGCCTGACAATACAGCGGTGGCGTACAAATCGCGGTCGATGATTTCTTTCTGGATTTTCGGATCCAGCGCGCCGCTCATGCCGTTACAGGTGGTACATGCGAAGGCAACGATACCGAAGCCGAGTTTTTCCATTTCAGGCAGCAGGCCTGCTTCTTTCAAATAGATTTCGGCTACTTTTGAACCCGGGGCAAACGAAGATTTCACCCAAGGTTTGCGTTTCAAGCCGAGGCGGTTGGCATTGCGTGCCAACAGCGCGGCGGCGACAACGTTGCGCGGATTGGAAGTATTGGTACACGAAGTAATCGCGGCAATAATCACTGCACCGTCAGGCATTTGGCCGTCTGAAGGCTCTTCGTAAGGTTTAGCCAAGCCTTTGCTGGCCAAATCGGCGGTCGCAAAACGGGCATGCGGATTACTTGGGCCTGCCATATTGCGCGTTACGCTGCTCAAATCAAATTTCAATACGCGAGGATAAACGGCGTTTTTCAAGGCATCTGCCCACAAGCCTGCGGTTTTGGCGTAGGTTTCCACCAATTTCACTTGCGCATCGTCGCGACCGGTCAGTTTCAAATAATCAATGGTTTGCTCATCAATAGCGAACATCGCAGCAGTCGCGCCGAACTCAGGGGTCATATTGGAAATGGTGGCACGGTCGCCGATGGACAGGCTTCTTGCGCCCTCGCCAAAGAATTCGACAAATGCACCAACCACGCGCTCTTTACGCAAGAATTCGGTCAGTGCCAACACGATGTCGGTGGCAGTAATGCCCGGCTGGCGTTTGCCGGTCAGCTCAACGCCGACAATATCAGGCAGACGCATCATGGAGGCACGGCCCAACATTACGGTTTCGGCTTCCAAACCGCCCACGCCTACGGAAATCACGCCCAATGAATCAACGTGCGGCGTATGTGAGTCAGTACCGACGCAGGTGTCAGGGAACGCTACACCGTTTTTGACTTGGACAACCGGAGACATTTTTTCCAAGTTGATTTGGTGCATAATGCCGTTGCCCGCCGGAATCACGTCCACATTTTCAAATGCGGTTTTTGTCCAGTTGATGAAGTGGAAACGGTCTTCGTTGCGTCGATCTTCGATTTCGCGGTTTTTACGGAAAGCATCAGGATCGTAGCCGCCGCATTCAACGGCCAGAGAGTGGTCAACGATAAGCTGGGTTTGCACCACCGGATTCACTTTGGAAGGATCGCCGCCTTTTTCGGCAATCGCATCGCGCAGTCCTGCCAAATCCACCAACGCTGTCTGACCCAGAATATCGTGACACACCACGCGCGCCGGATACCAAGGAAAGTCGATTTCCTGTTTTCCCTCAATCAGCTGGCCCAACCAGCTTTGCAGCGTAGGCAGGTCGACTTTGCCTGCGCGGTTGACCAAGTTCTCAGCCAAGATACGGCTTGTATAAGGCAGCTTGTCGTAAGAGCCTGGTTTGATGTCTTCACACGCCTGACGCGCGTCATAATATTCCAAATCCGTACCGGGCAAAGCTTTGCGGTAGCGTTGGTTGGCAGTCATGTCGGTTCTCCTAAAATCTATTCTTTTTTTGGTTTTGGGATTTCAGACGGCCCTTAATGCCGTCTGAAACCATAAATTCTGTTTTATTGCTTGTTGTCTGAAATCTATTCGCGGTATGAAAAAAAATTGCTGCTCCGCTACCATCATTCCCGTATAGACGGAAATCCAAACTTAAATCTTTCAGCACTCTTTACAGCAGAACATTTCAACTTTTGAATTTCTGCCTGTATGGGAATGACGACAGCAGAGCAGCATGTTTTCCAAACGGCCGGCTCTCTCTCTCGCATACTGCACTAGGCCGTCGAAAAACGAAAACTTAATTTATTCATTGTTTTCAAACGGCATTTCGAGATGGGGCAGGCTGGCGGCCCACCCTGCTGTTACGCGTATTAGCGGTTTTCAATCTCCACGAATGCCAAATCTTCAGGGCCTGTGTAGTTTGCGCTCGGACGGATGATTTTGCCGTCTTTGCGTTGCTCGAGAACGTGTGCGCTCCAACCGGTTGTACGGGAAATTACGAACAGCGGTGTGAACATAGCAGTCGGTACGCCCAATTTTTGGTAGGAAACGGCAGAGAACCAGTCCAGATTCGGGAACATTTTTTTCTCTTCCCACATCACGCTCTCCAAGCGTTCGGCAATGTCAAAGAGGCGCATATCGCCGGTTTCTTTGCTCAAACCGCGTGCCACTTCTTTAATAACAACGTTGCGAGGGTCGGAAATGGTGTACACCGGATGACCGAAACCGATCACGATTTCTTTGCGGCCGATGCGTTCGCGGATGTCGGCTTCAGCTTCGTCGGCATTGCGGTAGCGTTTTTGAATATCGTAAGCCACTTCGTTCGCGCCGCCGTGTTTCGGACCTTTCAACGCGCCGATGGCGCCGGTGATGCAGGAATACATATCCGAACCCGTACCGGCAATCACGCGGGCGGTGAAAGTGGAGGCGTTGAATTCATGTTCCGCATACAGAATCAGTGAAACGTGCATGGCTTTGATGTGTGATTCGCTTGGACGTTTGCCGTGCAACAGGTGCAGGAAATGACCGCCGATGGTCTCTTCGTCGCTTTCAACGTCAATGCGTTTGCCGTTGTGCGAATATTGATACCAATACAACAAGATGCTGCCGAGGCTGGCGATCAGTTTGTCGGCGATGTCGCGCGCTTCACTTTCCGGATGGCTTTCACGTTCAGGATGAACGCAACCCAGCATGGATACGCCGGTACGCATTACGTCCATCGGATGGGTATGTGCAGGCAGGCTTTCCAAAACTTTAATCACACGGATAGGCAGGCCGCGCATGGATTTGAGCTTGGTTTTATAAGCGGCCAGCTCGAATTTGTTGGGCAGATGACCGTGAATCAGCAGGTGGGCGACTTCTTCAAACTCGCATTTTTGTGCCAAATCCAAGATGTCGTAACCGCGATAGCTCAAATCGTTGCCGGTACGGCCAACGGTACACAATTCGGTATTACCGGCCGCAACGCCAGAAAGCGCAACGGATTTTTTAGGTTTGAAAGTCGGGGTTTGAGTAGTTTCAGTCATGGTATTTCTCCTTTGTATTTTTGTGGGTTTTATTTTTCAGACGGCCGATGCGGATTTGTTGAAAGGCCGTCTGAAAGCGGTTACTTATTTTTGAAACAATTTATCCAGTTTTTGCTCGAAGGCATGATAGTTCAGATGCTCGTACAGCTCGGCACGGGTTTGCATACTGTCAACCACTGCGGCCTGAGTGCCATCGCGCATAATCGCTTCGTAAACATTCAGAGCGGCTTTGCTTGCTGCGCGGAACGATGACAGCGGATACAGCACCAACGACACGCCGTTTTCAGCCAGCTCGCTTTGGGTATAAAGCGGAGTGGAACCAAACTCGGTAATGTTGGCCAATACAGGTACTTTCACTGCATCTGCAAATTGGCGGTACATTTTCAAATCGGTCATGGCTTCAGGGAAAATCATGTCTGCACCGGCTTCGACACAAGCCTGAGCACGTTCGATAGCGGCATCCAAACCTTCTACCGCCAGCGCATCGGTACGCGCCATAATCACAAAGTTCTCATCAACGCGCGCATCTACGGCAGCTTTGATACGGTCGACCATTTCATCTTTAGAAACGATGGCTTTGTTCGGACGGTGGCCGCAGCGTTTCTGCGCTACCTGATCTTCGATGTGAACCGCTGCAACACCAGCGCGTTCAAAGTTGCGGATGGTACGGGCAATATTGAATGCACCGCCCCAACCCACATCGATGTCCACCAGCAGAGGCGTATCCACGTTGTCCGTAATGCGTCGCGCGTCGATCAGCACATCTTCCATTGTGGTAATGCCCAAATCAGGGATACCGCAAGAGCAGGCTGCCACGCCGCCGCCAGACAGATAAATCGCCTTGAAACCGCTTTGGGTGGCCAATCGTGCAAAGTAAGCATTGACGCAACCGACTACGGCAAGAGGATTCGATTCTTTCACGGCTTGACGGAAACGCGCTCCGGCAGAGTGTTGACTCATCATATTTCTCCTTTATAGACTTTTTTCATCAGTATTAATCGGACGGCTCGGTTTTTTCACAACTTGAAACGAATCGTTTAAAAAGAAACAATCGTTCTAAAAACTGTTTTCAGACGGTCTGTAAAATTTCAATCATCAACCATCTGAAAATTTAAAATCAATAAATACAAATAGTTATCAAAAACAATAAATACAATAAGGCTGAAGCGGAGGTGTACGTTTTTTAATTTTTATTAATCAAAATATGAATTCGATTGGAGATACAGATATTTTAAAACCCGAAGCGTTTGTAGGAATGCGGAAACTGGATTCGGGTTGAGAGCCTTCAGACCGTCGGGACTGCCAATAAACTGGCGGCGACGGGAGCAGCAGAGATGGGAGAAAATCTATAACAAGAGAGAGTGATTTGATACAGATTCATGATGATGTTCCTTTGTAGTGCGATGTAGTTTTTATTTATGGAAACAAATTTAAAAAATAAAACAGGTCTTGTCAAACACTTTTTTCAAAAAAATTATAAAAAATTCAGTTATTAATAAACGATTTTTTTGCAACAAATGTAAAAAACGGACAGGCTGTACCACATCAAACCCTTATGTGGACTAGCTTCTGCCCGTTTTGTGCTTTTGGCTGATAGTCAGAATAATTGTAAACAATCCGTCTAAAAATAATTTATAATTGATTCATTTATAAAGAATTTTTAAATATGTCGTCTGAAAAAAATTAAAATTTTTGCCTTTAAATTTTCAGACGGCCTTTGCATGATGACTACTCTGCACTAAATACCGTCTGAAAAGTCTGTTTGCCAATGGTAATGTCGGCAGTGTAATCATGGCGGCCTTCGACGCAAAACGGCAAACGGATTTGCGCAGCCTGCCAACTTTGCGGCGATTGTTGCGTCAGGTTGTAGCGGTTGAAGCCCATGTCCATGTTTTTCATACTGAAACTGATACTGACCGCGCCCGTATTCTTCGGCACATTCTCAACCACAATATCGAAAGGCTCGTGTGTATTGATGGAGGTCGCACGCACTTTTGAACCGTCAGGCAGGACGCAGCCTTGTGTCAGACTACATTCGACTACATTCACTTTTATCTGTTGCCGCTGCCACCAATCCAAGAGCAGCAGTTTGGTCGCCGCAAATACAATCAGTAAAACAGCGGCAATCAGTAGCTTTTGATTTTTACTCATTTCAGACGGCCTCAATGTCATTATCGGTCACAACGGCGTGCGCACCCATGCTCTGCCACTGTTCGCGATAAATGGAAACCATACTTTCCGGAGCAGCTACAATTAGCGGCATAGCCACACCTTGCGCCAAAATATCGACAACTTGCTTGGCTGCCGCTTCATTCTCCACTTTCCATACGACAGCATCGGCATTTTGCGCCTGCTGCCATTGTTCGGCGTTTTCAATGATTGGCCACACGCTAGGCGCTTCTATCGGCTTGCCTTGTTGCCAATCGGAAAAATCCAGCAATACGGCAGATGCGGTTTGATGCTGAGCCGACATATACGGCACAACATGATATTCGCCCATGCTGTTTTGACCGCTCAAGCCGCTTTTCAGACGGCCTTGAAGCTGGCGCGGAATAGATAGGGAGCGTAATAATGCGCTATTGGCAGGCAACATCGGCGCAACGGTAAAATCCCCTGCCTTTTGCCATGCCCATTTCTGCCCTTCCCTCGATTGGATTTCGCCTGTCCATTGGTCGGCTTCTACCCATAAAAAATGCAGGCGTACATGTGCGTGTTCGTAGGAATGGATTTTGGTCAACCACGGAGCAGCGGCAAGGATACGGATACCGAGTTCTTCTTCAAACTCGCGTTGCAAGGCTTGAAAATCGCTTTCGCCTGCCTCAACCTTGCCGCCGGCAAATTCCCAATAACCGGCATACGGTTTACCCTCGGGGCGGGAACTGAGCAGGTAGCGGCCGTTTTTGTCGAGCAAAATTCCGGCAACCACTTGCACCAATGGACGTGTGTCTTCAGTCATCATGAGATTATTCTTATATGCGGCAGGCGGCGACACCTGCCAATTTATGCGTAAAAAAACGATGTCGGGCCCATACGCCCGACTTTTAACAAATATCTAATCCTTCAGGCCGTCTGAAAAGGATTTTATCTTTCAGAATACTTAAATCCGGCCTTATTTTTCCGCAATGACAAAAGCCATAACGGTATCCTCTTCATCGCTCATACTGAGATGGCAGCTTCGGATGCCCTGTTCTTCCAGCCATTTGGTCAAAACCGGCGCAAAAAACAATTCAGGTTTGCCCAATGCGTCATGTCCGACACCGATATTGCGGAAAGACACCACTCCGCGTATGCCCGTACCGACGGCTTTGGCAAAAGCCTCTTTGGCGGCAAAGCGTTTGGCAAGATAGTTGACCGGTTTGCCTGCCTGCGGAAACTCCAACAGCTCTTCCGGGCTGAGAATGCGTTGCGCAAATGCCAGTCCGAATTTTTTGTTCAGGCGGATAATGCGTTTGAGGGAAACAATGTCTGTACCTATTCCGTAAATCATGGGTCTGCTCCTTGTTTAAAAATAGTCAGGCCGTCTGAAAGTGTGGATACCGGCCAAAGCAAACCGCTTTAGCCTGTATGGCTGATGCCGTTAAGGCAGCATTCTTGCTCTGAACATGACTTCCTTCATCTGACGGACAGCTTCAGGCAGGCCGAGGAAGAGTGCTTGGGAAATCAGCGAATGGCCGATGTTCAACTCGCGGATGGCGAGAATTTGAGCGATCGGCGTAACATTGTGAATGGTCAGGCCGTGTCCGGCGTTGACGACCAAACCCAAATCGCTGGCGTAATGCGCACCGTTTTGAATGCGCTCGAATTGTTTCATCTGCTCGGCGTAGCTGTGCGCATCGGCATATGCACCGGTGTGCAATTCGATAACGGGCGCGCCGACATCATAAGCGGCCTGGATTTGCGCGTTGTCGGCATCGATAAACAAGGACACGCGGATACCTGCGTCGGTCAAAATTTTGGTGAACTCAGCCACTTTATCCTGTTGCGCCAATACGTCCAAACCGCCTTCGGTAGTTACTTCTTGACGTTTTTCAGGCACGAGGCACACATCTTCCGGCATGACGTTGAGCGCGTTTTCCAGCATTTCTTCCGTCAGCGCCATTTCCAAATTCAGACGCGTGCGGATGACGTTTTTAACGGCGAACACGTCCGCATCTTTAATATGGCGGCGGTCTTCACGCAAGTGCATGGTAATCAAATCTGCGCCGTGGGTTTCTGCAATCAGCGCCGCTTCGACAGGGCTGGGATAAATCGTACCGCGCGCATTGCGGACGGTGGCAATATGGTCGATATTTACGCCTAACAACATAATAATGTCCTTTCATTAAGGTTTCAGACGGCCTGAGTCATTACCTATCAAAGGCCGTCTGAAAAAATTCAACTGCCCAAGCCAAACTGTTGCAACTGCTGCAAAACCTGTCTTGATTTGATGCCTTCAGGCAGAAGGTTGTCAATCAAAAGCCGCGTTACTTTCAAAGCCTGCCCCAGACTTTCCTGATGAACGAAACTGCCTTCCCTCAAATCGATTAAGGTCGCACCCAATACGGCAACGCCCTTATTAAGCGCATGGAAACGGTCAGCCTCGGCCAGGGGAACCACAGCTTCTTCAGGCGTGAGCCAATATGTTTCTTCTCCATTGATTTCATTGCCGTTGCCGTCATGGAACAAATCGGGGGCAAAGCCCAATCGTGTCAGCAGCGTCCATTCAAAACGGCGCAAAGCGGCTATGTGGTTGGCCTCGCAACAAATGGTTTTCATGGTTTCCGCCAAAACATCGTAAAGCTCGGGCAACGGGTCTTCGCGGACGGTCAACTTCAGCATCAACTCGTTCACATACAATCCGCTGAACAAAGCCCTGCCCTGCGGCTGCGGCCAACCGCCTATCCATTCGGCGCGATGCAGAGTCTTCAACTCTTGCGAGCCATACCAAGACGCGCTCACCGGCACAAACGGCACCAATACGCCGCGCAATTCACTCTGTCGTTTACGCGCGCTTCTGGCCAACAAAGCCACCCGTCCATAACGGCGGCTGAAAGCCTCCACCCACAAGCTGCTCTCGCGCCAAGGGGCGGAAGCAAGCAGAAAGACAGGTTCGTGGTTGATGCGGTTTGGTTGCGCCATAAGGGTTTGGAAAGATAAAGATTGTGTCGATTATAACGGAAAATCGATGCAAAAAGGCCGTCTAAAAGTCCGCCTTCTATAAAGGCCGTCTAAAAACCTTTATAATCCGTTTTGAATGAACAACCGACTTTCCTGTGTTTATGCCGAAATTCCCTTTTAAATCTGCCCTTTCCCTGCTCTCCGCAGCCCTATTATCCGCCTGTTCGCTGGTGAAATATCAGCCTGTTGCCAGTATTGATACGGTCGACCTGCAACGCGGCTACCGCTTTGAAACCAGCCGGCTTCAGCACAACGATGAAGACGATACGCTTATTGTGTTGATGTTCTCCGGCGGTGGTACGCACGCGGCGGCCTTGGGTTATGGCGTGTTGGAGCAGCTTCATAAGCAGCAGATTACTATCGGAGGCAAAAAACAGTCTTTGATGTCGAATGTCGATGTAGTGGTCGGCGTATCCGGCGGCTCGGTTTTGGCAGCTTATTTTGCACTCAAGGGCGAAGAAACCATTCCCTTGTTTTATAAACGTTTCCTACACCAAAACTTCCAACGCCAAGTCGTCAAACAAGCGTTTTCCATGTCCAACCTGCCCCGACTGGCCTCGCCTGAATACGGACGCGGCGATCTGTTGCAGGAGCAGTTTGAAAACTACCTTTTCGGCAAAACCACTTTCCGCGATTTGGAAAAAAATGCCAAGGGCCCGTTTGCCATCATTTCCGCCACCGATATGGGCATAGGCGAGCGTTTCAATTTCACGCAGGAATATTTCGACCCGATGTGTATCGACTTGGGCGACTTGCGACTTGCCCGCGCCGTCGCCGCATCCAGTTCCGTCCCCATGGTCTTTGCACCGATCACCCTAAACAACAACGGCGGACGCTGCAACTACACGCCGCCGATCAAAATCGAAGATGCAGACGACAGCGAAACAGGCAGACAACAAAGCCGCACCATAAAAGAATTTTACGAGCGCTTCCAAAAATACGCAGACGGGAAAAACCGACCCTACATCCACCTGATAGACGGCGGCCTGACCGACAATCTGGGTATGCGTAGCCTTTTGGATATGACGGAAATGTACCCGGAAAAAATCCTGACAAACAAAATCCTGCAAAACAACATCCGCCATATCGTCGTCATCAACGTCAATGCGCAAAACCAAGTCAGCAGCAATTTGGACAAAACTGCGGCCGTTCCCGGTTTCCGCGACGTCGTCTCCTCCATCGTCAATATCCCCATTGACCAAAACTCGCAAGAATCCCTGCGCCGTTTCCGTGCCTTCGTCGATCAGTGGAATAAAGACAAACAAACCGACGGCATCAGCTTCTCCTTCGTCAGCCTCAACCTCAAAGACCTCCCTCCTTCCGAGTTGAGGGAAAAAGTATTGAACATTCCGACCAGTTTTTATCTGCCACCAGAAGATGTGGACAACCTGCGCACCGCCGCGGCCGAACTGATGAAGCAGTCGCTGGACTATCGCAACCTGCTGGCAGAATTTGCGGCACACCCCAATCCAGACACCATCTTCGCAGCCCCGCCTCTGGATGAACAAGAGTTCAAGCCATTGAACGAAAAGAAAAAGCAGTAACAAACTGTTCCATAAAGTATTGCTCTGTTAAAATAGACAAATAGATTTCAACCCCTTCAGACGGCCTCAGAGATAAAGGCCGTCTGAAAAAATATCAAAAACAGAATACAACCATGACCGAAAAAACCACGCCTATCGTTACCGATATTGACCGCCCTATTCTCGTTCCGCCCGGCGGCCATAAAAAAGTCCTGCTGCATTCCTGCTGCGCCCCATGTTCCGGCGAAGTGATGGAAGCCATGCTTGCCAGCGGCATCGAATACACCATTTATTTTTACAACCCCAATATCCATCCACACAAAGAATATATGTTGCGCAAAGAAGAAAATATGCGCTTTGCGGACAAATTTGGCATCCCTTTTGTCGATAAAGACGATGACTACGAAAACGACCGTAAAGAATGGTTCGCCAAAGCCAAAGGCATGGAATTCGAACCCGAACGCGGTATCCGCTGCACCATGTGTTTCGACATGCGTTTTGAAAAAGCGGCGCAATACGCCCATGAAAACGGCTTTCATGTCTTCACCAGCTCACTGGGCATTTCACGCTGGAAAGACATGAAACAAATTAACGGCTGCGGCCATCGCGCTGCCGAGCCGTACGATGACTTGGTTTATTGGGATTTCAACTGGCGCAAAGGCGGCGGCAGCGCACGCATGATTGAAATCAGCAAGCGCGAGCATTTCTACCAACAAGAATATTGCGGTTGCGCCTACTCCCTGCGTGACTCCAATGCCCACCGCAAATCGCAAGGCCGCATCCCCATCAAGCTGGGCGTGTTGTATTACGGTGATGAATCCACCCAATACGAGCCTCAAGCCGAAAACAAAATCATTGTTGAGAAATAAATATCAAAGGCCGTCTGAAACATTCAGACGGCCTTTGTTTAAATCAGACGATTAACGGCGGCGGAATTTGCCGTGATCAAAATCATCAAATGCCTGATAAGCAGCTTGGCATTGAATTTTTTGCTCGGCATAAGACAAACCGCGGAACGCTTTTGCCGCTTTACGGTTTTCCCTCAACTCGGCCTTATTGCCTTTGTAGCGATACCAAGCGGCACGGCGCTCAAGGTATCTCTTACAAGCAGGATGCAATTTGTTTTTCTTTGCCTGCTGGTGTTTGCTCACATGATGGCCATGCGGTTTGGCCGCAACTTCGGCAGAATAAGTACCCAAGCTCAATACGGCAACCGCCGTCAGTGCGGAACCTAAATTTTTCAACATTAACATGATTCGCCTCCTAAATAGTTTTTCCATTATATGTTTCGCCAGGGCACCGGCAAAACGCCCATTTTTTACATGACAAAAATGTGGTTAATTACTACATCATACTACTTGCTTTGCAAAATTTAACACTCCTTCCATTTAGACGAAACCTGAATATAAATTTCTTTATTTCATAAGCCTCTAGCCAATGTCTGGCAAAATGTGATGCAAACGCAAAATAATGCCAAATCGCCACAAAGCCACATAAAATCTAGTTTAAGCCTCCCATCCCCTAATCCACACCCCGAAAAAAGCGCATTGTCAAGTCTAGTTAAACAAAGAAAAATACATTATATTGTGCCGTTCAAAGCAATCACATACCGTATCTTGTGTTTTTTAATGGGAAGACTGAACAATGAATGCAGCAACGAATATTAAAGTAACCAAACGCGACGGACGCTTGGAAGATATCAATTTAGACAAAATCCACCGTGTTGTTACTTGGGCGGCGGAAGGCTTACAAAACGTCTCCGTATCGCAAGTCGAGCTCAAATCACATATTCAGTTTTACAACGGTATCCGTACCGACGACATCCATGAAACCATCATCAAGGCCGCGGCCGACCTGATCTCACAAGATACGCCTGATTATCAATATCTGGCCGCCCGCCTCGCCATTTTCCATCTGCGTAAAATCGCTTATGGCGAATTCGAACCGCCCCACCTCTACGATCACGTTAAAAAACTGACCGAAGCAGGTAAATACGACCGCCACATCATCGCAGATTACAGCCGCGAAGAATTCGACGAGCTGAATGCCTATATCGACCACAGCCGCGATATGACCTTCTCTTATGCAGCCGTAAAACAGCTGGAAGGCAAATATCTGGTTCAAAACCGCGTTACCCGCCAAATTTATGAAACGCCGCAGTTCTTATATATTTTGGTCGCCATGTGTCTCTTCAGCAAATATCCGAAAGAGACCCGTTTGGATTACGTCAAACGCTTTTACGATGCCGTTTCCACATTCAAAGTATCGCTGCCTACACCTATCATGAGCGGCGTGCGTACGCCTACCCGTCAATTCTCAAGCTGCGTGTTGATTGAATGCGACGACAGCCTTGACTCCATCAACGCCACCACCAGCGCGATTGTGAAATACGTTTCCCAACGAGCAGGCATCGGCATCAACGCCGGCCGTATCCGTGGCTTGGGTAGTGAAATCCGTGGCGGCGAAGCACAACACACCGGTTGTATCCCATTCTTCAAAATGTTCCAAGCGGCGGTTAAATCCTGCTCGCAAGGCGGCGTACGCGGTGGCGCGGCAACCTTGTTCTACCCATTGTGGCACATCGAAGCCGAAAGCCTGTTGGTATTGAAAAACAACCGCGGCGTAGAAGACAACCGTATCCGCCAACTGGACTACGGCGTGCAAATCAACCGTCTGCTGTACACCCGCTTGATCAAAGGCGGCAATATTACCCTGTTCTCGCCGAATGAAGTTCCGGGTTTGTATGATGCCTTCTTCGCCGATCAAGACGAATTCGAGCGCCTCTACACTCAATACGAGCAAGATCCAAACATCCGCAAACGTACTTTGCCGGCAACAGAATTGTTCTCTACCCTGATGCAGGAGCGCGCCGGTACCGGTCGAATCTACATCCAAAACGTTGACCACTGCAACACGCACAGCCCGTTTGATCCACACGTTGCGCCTGTTCATCAGTCCAACTTGTGTATGGAAATCGCCCTGCCGACCAAGCCTTTGGATAACATCAACGATCCGAACGGCGAAATTGCCTTGTGTACCTTGTCTGCCTTCAACTTGGGCGCATTGAACAACTTGGACGAACTGGAAGAGCTTGCCGATTTGACCGTACGCGCACTTGATGCCCTGTTGGATTATCAAGACTATCCGGTTGCAGCAGCACGCACCGCAACCATGAACCGCCGCACGCTTGGTATCGGCGTCATCAACTACGCCTACTATCTGGCGAAAAACGGCGTACGTTACAGCGACGATTCCGCGCTCGGCCTGACCCACCGTACCTTTGAAGCCATGCAGTATTACCTGCTCAAAGCATCGGTAAACCTTGCCAAAGAATACGGCGCATGCCCGCTCTTCAACCAAACCGTTTATTCGCAAGGCAAACTGCCTATCGACACCTACAAAAAAGACTTGGACGCCGTGTGCAGCGAGCCTTTGCATTACGACTGGGAAAGCCTGCGCGCTGGCATCGTCAAATACGGCCTGCGCAACTCTACCCTGACCGCACTCATGCCGTCTGAAACCAGCTCGCAAATTGCCAACGCCACCAACGGCATCGAGCCTCCACGTGGCCTGGTCAGCGTTAAAGCATCAAAAGACGGTATTTTGAAACAAGTCGTACCGGAATTTGAAACCCTGAAAGATGCCTACGAAACCCTGTGGCAGCTTCCGGGTAACGAAGGCTACCTGAAACTCGTCGGTGTAATGCAAAAATTTGTCGATCAATCGATTTCCGCCAATACCGCCTACGACCCGAACAAATTTGAAGGCAGCAAAGTTTCCATGAAACAAATGCTCAAAGACCTGCTGACCGCCTATAAATACGGCGTCAAAACCCTGTACTACCACAACACCCGTGATGGCGCAGACGATACGCAGACCGATATTCAAGATGACGGCTGTTCGGGCGGGGCTTGTAAGATTTAAAATAGGCTGATTTTTGAAATATATCCAAGGCTTCTAGATAGTAGAAGGCTTTAAGGATTTTCTTAAATTAAAACCTACTACTATATGAAGCTAAGTTGTTATTTTCCAGAAAAGGAAAAATATGGATGCCATTTGGTCATTCTTAGCTGAATATAAATTTTATGTATTTATTAGTGTTCTTTTAGTCTTCGCTATTTTAGGATGGCACTTTATTGATAAAATTCAACATGTTTCATATGGTGAATTAACAATTAATAGAAAAGTCGACTAATTTTTAAAAAGAGAGACATTATGTCCTGCGAACACCTAACCATGTCATACAGCACCTTTTCCAAAACCAAAAACGACGCGCTGAAAGAGCCGATGTTTTTTGGTCAACCGGTAAATGTCGCCCGTTATGACCAGCAGAAATACGAAGTATTTGAAAAACTGATCGAAAAACAATTGTCTTTCTTCTGGCGTCCGGAAGAAATCGACGTGTCGCGCGACCGTATTGACTACGCCAATCTGCCCGAACATGAAAAACATATTTTCATCAGCAATCTGAAATACCAAACCCTGCTCGATTCGATCCAAGGCCGCAGCCCGAATGTCGCGTTCTTGCCTTTGGTGTCTATTCCCGAGCTGGAAACTTGGATTGAAACGTGGAGCTTCAGCGAAACCATCCACTCGCGCAGCTACACTCATATCATCCGCAATATCGTAAATGATCCGTCAGTCGTGTTCGATGATATTGTGCAAAACAAATACATCATCGCCCGTGCTGAAGACATTGCCTGCTATTACGATGATTTGATTGAATACACCCAATATTACAATCTGTTGGGCGAAGGTTCACACAATGTCGGCGGCAAGCTTGTTACCGTGTCTTTACGTGAGCTGAAGAAAAAACTCTATCTCTGCCTGATGTGCGTTAATGTATTGGAAGCCATCCGCTTCTACGTTTCATTTGCCTGCTCGTTCGCCTTTGCCGAGCGCGAATTGATGGAAGGCAACGCCAAAATCATCAAGCTGATTGCCCGCGATGAAGCACTGCATTTAACCAGCACCCAGCATATGCTGAACCTGATGCGTGCCGGTGCCGATGATCCTGAAATGGCTGAAATTGCAAATGAATTACAGGACGAGTGTTTCAATCTCTTCAAAAAAGCAGCCGAGCAGGAAAAAGAATGGGCGGCATATCTGTTTAAAGACGGTTCCATGATTGGCCTGAATAAAGAAATTTTGGCTCAATACGTTGAATATATTACCAATCTGCGCATGCAGGCGGTTGGCCTTCCTGCTGGATTTGAAGGTGCGACTCAAAATCCGATTCCTTGGATTAACGCATGGCTGTCTTCTGACAATGTACAGGTTGCGCCGCAGGAAGTAGAAATTTCCTCTTACCTGATTGGTCAGATTGATTCGGAAGTCAATGCCGACGATTTGGGCGATTTCGAGCTGTAATCGAACATTCGGTTTTATGATCAAGGCCGTCTGAACGGTGTGGCAGAAATCTTTGATTTCGTCTTTACACCGTTTCAGACGGCCTTTCCAATCCAAACAAATCATATGGCACTCATCAGCACACACGACAAAACCTTCCAACTCCAACAAGGCGAAACCTTATTGGAGGGCTTGGAGCGCACCGGTCACGAGGTTGAATACCAATGTCGCAGCGGTTATTGCGGTTCATGCCGGGTCAAAATCTTGGATGGAAAAGTCTCTTATGATAATTTTCCGCTCGCTTTTGTCGCGCCCGGAGAAATTTTGCCGTGTTGCTGTCGGGTTACTGAAGACATCAAGCTCGATTGTCGGGAGCGCATCAAAGAGCCGGACTTATTTGATGTCGATTTATTTGAAGATAAATAAAAAATGCCGTCTGAACATTGTGGCCGAAATCTTTGATTTCATTTCCACCGTTCAGACGGCATTTTGTATGGTCAAGCTTACTTACGTTCGCCAACCGGCAAAACCGTCTTGCCGAAAGATTCGTTGATGACTTCTGCCGCTGCCAAGTAGAACGCACCAAGTGCAGTTACCAAGCCTAAGCAACCGCCGATATGGACGATGCTATGATTTTCCATGCCATCGCCAATACCCAATGCAAAGAAAGTCAGTGTCAAGCAAAAGAAAATACCGCTCAATACTTTAGGCTTGGTCAAGGTGGCCACAAACATCATTAGCGAAAACATACCCCATGCGCAGAGATACCAACCGATAAATGCCGGGGCTGTTTCACCTTTAAAAAAGATGGTAAACAAAGCCCATGTCCACCAGAAGGCGCCATAGCTGATAAAAGCGGTAAAGCCAAACGTATTACCTTTCTTGAACTCAAACATGCCGGCAATAACTTGGGCGATACCACCAAAGGCGAGAGCCATGCCCAAAACTAAGCCGACACCCTCTTGAGCAGTAAAAAAGCCGCCGTTAATCAGGCTGAGCAACCAAGTTGTCAATGCAAAGCCACACAGGCCTACTGGACCTGGATTCGCCAGGTTTTCTTTAGTAGTAGTCATTTTATTTCTCCTCTGGTTATTAAAATAGGAAACCCATTGTTACCTATTTTATTTAAAATTAAAAGAAATAAATTTAAAAAAATCAGGCCATCTGAAAAATATTTTTCAGACGGCCTTGAATATTAATAATTAAACTATCCCAAAATTGCCAAGATTTTCCTTAATTCGTTGGCATCAATTTGGCCGGGGGCCGACGTTTTTTGTGCCGCACCAAAGGTAACGGCCGAGCCGAAAGTCGAGCCGGCCAAGCGACTGACAGCTCCGATTTTACCCATAGACATAGTAATAATCGGGCGGTCGATAATTTGTGAAACATCATATGTTGCCTGTAATAAGGTCAATACATCTTGCGACGATTGCGGCATCACGGCAATTTTGCAGATATTCGCGCCCCACTCGGCCATTGTTTTCAGACGGCCTGTAATATCTACCAAAGACGGCGTGGCTTGAAAATCGTGATTGCAAAGCAAGGCGGCAGTTTGATGTTCATGTGCCAAAGCTATGGTTTGTTTTACGCCATTTTCCTCGGCAAAAAGCTCAATGTCGATCATATCAGCTTGTTTGGAACGGATGATTTTTTCCAATAATTCAAAATAATAGTCATCCGAACAAGGTGTATTGCCGCCCTCTTGCGCCCTTCTAAACGTAAACAGTAAAGGCTTGTCAGGAAAAGCCTGTCGGACAATGCCTAATTGTTCGGTAATAAAATCGGCATCAAGCGCTTCTTGAAAAAAATCTGCACGAAATTCAATAATGTCAAAAGCCGTCTCTTTCAATACGCGCAAAGCCTGCTCCAATTCCTGCGTATTGGCGGCCACCAGCGGCACGGCAATTTTAGGCAGGCCTTTGCCGATCTCGATATTTTTGATGATGACAGGTTTCATATTGTTCCTTTTTGCTGTTCAAGCCAATCAGTGCAGATGCTCGTAAATGGTTTCCGCCAAGGCTTTGCTGATGCCTTCCACTTTTTCCAAGTCCTCGCGGCTGGCTGCAATCACACCGCGCAGACCGCCGAATCGGGTAAGCAATGCTTGGCGGCGTTTGCTGCCGATACCGGGGATTTCGCTGAGTGATGAAGTAACGCGTGCTTTGTCGCGTTTTTTTCGGTGGCCTGTAATTGCAAAGCGGTGCGATTCATCGCGTACGGTTTGCAATAAATGCAAGGCCGGGCTGTTGGGTGGCAGGCGGAAGACTTCGCCGGTAAAAGGCAGTATGAGTTCTTCCATACCGGCTTTGCGCTCAGGGCCTTTGGCGATACCGACCAAAGGAATGTGCAACCCAAGTTCTTCCCATACTGATACGGCTACGCCGATTTGCCCTTTGCCGCCGTCAATCAACACGACATCTGGCCATTTGGCGCTTTCGCCGTTGGCTTCGGCCTCCTGCATTTTGCCGTAACGGCGCGTCAACACTTCGCGCATGGCGGCGTAGTCATCGCCAGGCTTGGCGGTCGTGATATTATAGCGGCGGTATTGTGAAGGCTGGATGTTTTGCTCATCGTACACAACGCAGGACGCAATAGTGGCCTCGCCTTGCGTGTGGCTGATATCGAAACATTCAAGGCGGTTGAGGCCGTCTGAATCCATGCCGAGGATTTTGGCCAGTTCATCAATACGGTGTTGCTGACTGCTTTGTTGCAGGCGGCGTTGTGCAATCGCCATTTGTGCGTTTTGTTCCGCCATTTTCAACCAGACTTTTCGTTCGCCTATGGTTTTGGTGACAAATTGCATCTGCTTGCCGTGTTCGCCTTCCAAAGCCTCTTTCAGCACATCGGGAACGGGAAAGTTGCTGATGATGATGTCGGGTTTGCTTTTGCCCAGATAGTGTTGAGCGACGAAGGCTTCGGCGTAATCTTGCCCGTTTGGCTCGGGATCGTTTTTGGTGTCAGGGAAAAAGCTTTTATCGCCGACATGCCGTCCGCCGCGTATGCTGACCCAGTGTACGCAAACCAGGCCGTCTGAAACCGCCAGCGCGAGCAAATCAATATCGTTGGGATTGTTCGGATTTTTGCTGTCGATAAACTGATTACTCTGCATGATGCCGAGTGCTTGGATTTGATCGCGGTAACGGGCAGCTTCTTCAAATTGCAGATTCGCGGCGGCAGTTTGCATCTTGTGTTGCAAGGTGCGCGTCAATTCGTCGGTTTTGCCATTGAGGAAAGTTGCGGCCTCGCGCACGCTGTCGCGGTAATCTTCTTCGCTGATGTGGCCGACACAAGGCGCGGTGCAGCGTTTGATTTGGTACAGCAGACAAGGACGGTCGCGATGCTCGAATACGCTGTCTTCGCAGGTACGCAGCATAAAGACTTTTTGCAACACTTGAATGCTGTCGCGCACGGCGTTGCTGTTAGGATATGGGCCGAAATATTGATTTGGTTTCTTCAGCGTGCCGCGGTAATACGCCATTTGCGGATATTGATGGCCGCTGAGCATCAAATAAGGATAGCTTTTGTCATCGCGGAAAAGAATATTGTATTTCGGCGACAAGGCTTTGATGAAGTTGTTTTCGAGAATCAGCGCTTCGGCTTCAGAACGCGTGATGGTGGTTTCGATATGGTGAACCTGTTTTACCATCAATGCGATGCGCGGCGAATGGTCGTTTTTTTGGAAATAGCTGGAAACGCGCCGCTTGAGATTGACCGCTTTGCCGACATACAAAACATTGTTGTCTTCGTCAAAAAAACGGTACACGCCCGGTAGATTGGGCAGATTTTTCAGAAAAAGAGGTAAATCGAACGGTTCGGTTGCGCTCACGGGATTTTCTTTTGGAATAAGCAGGCCGTCTGAAAACTTTTCAGACGGCCTTTTTCATTGACGTTTAAGATTCTTGAGACGGAGTATCTTCAGCTTCTACCACTTGGTTTTCAGCTGCATCGCTTTCCAAAGCGGCTTCATCTTCAGCCTCTTCGGCCACGCGCTCCAAGCTGACCAAGGTTTCGCCTTCATCCAAATTAATCAGACGCACGCCTGCGGCAGCGCGGCCGGTCTCGCGGATTTGCTCAACTTTGGTACGAATCAGGACACCGCCGCTGGTAATCAGCATCAGGTCGTCGGTTTCACTGACCAAAGTTGCGGCAACCAAATCGCCGTTGCGCTCGCCGGTATTGATAGCGATATTGCCTTGGCCGCCTTTGTTTTTACGGCTGTAATCGGCAATCGGGGTACGTTTGCCATAGCCGTTGGCGGTAGCGGTCAATACTTGCAAATCGCTTTGTTCGGCTTCAGGGGCAAAGGTAATCAGGCTGACAATCTTGCCATCGGCCGGCAGGCGCATACCGCGCAAACCGCCACTGCCGCGACCGGACGGACGGACACCGTGTTTGCCGCTTGGCAATGCGTTTTCGGCATTTTCATCATCCAGGCCGTCTGAATCTTCGTTTTCGGTTTCGATATCGGCATCTTCTGCTTCATCGTTACCGGATTTTTCCCAATATTCGTTAAAGCGGATGGCTTTGCCCAAGTTGGAGAACAACATAATGTCATCCGCACCGCCGGTTTGCGCTGCGCCGACCAAGTAATCGCCTTCTTTAAGCGCGATGGCTTTAATGCCTTGGCTGCGGACGTTTTTAAACGCAGACAACTGGACTTTTTTCACCATGCCTTGTGCAGTGGCGAAGAAAACGTATTGGTCTTCCGGGAACTCGCGGACGGCCAAAATCGCGCTGACTTTTTCGCCCTCTTCCAATTGGATAACGTTGTTAATCGGACGACCACGGCTGTTGCGGCCACCTTCCGGCAGTTTGTACACTTTAATCCAATGGCACTTGCCCAAATTGGTAAAGCACATCAAATAATCATGCGTATTGGCAACAAACAGGGTTTCGATAAAGTCTTCGTCTTTGGTTGCCGCTGCCTGTTTGCCGCGGCCGCCGCGACGCTGCGCCTGATAATCGGTAGTCGGCTGGGTTTTGATGTAGCCGCCATGAGTCAGGGTAACGACCATTTCACGTTGCGGAATCAGGTCTTCATCGGCGATATCGCCGCCAAACGGATTGATTTCGCTGCGACGCTCATCGCCAAAGTTGGCTTTGATGTCTGCCAATTCTTCGCGGATGATTTGGGTAACGCGCTCAGGTTTGGAAAGAATATCCACGAAATCAATGATTTTGCTCATCAGGTTTTTATATTCGCCGACAATTTCTTCCTGATCGAGACCGGTCAGGTTACGCAAGCTCATGCGCAAAATGGCATCGGCTTGCAATTCGCTCAGGTAATAGCCTTGGCTATGCAGGCCCAAATTCTCTGGCAAGCCTTCAGGGCGCATCATGTGCAGGTCTAAATCCGTACGGCTGAGCATGTCTTCAACCAAGCTGCTGCGCCATGGGCGGGACAGCAGTTTTTCTTTGGCTTCCGGCGCATTGGCAGATTCCTTAATCAGGCGGATAATTTCGTCGATATTAGACAAGGCAACTGCTTTACCTTCGGCAATATGGCCTTCATGACGCGCTTTTTTCAGGCGGAATAAAGTACGACGGGTAACGACTTCGCGACGGTGGCGCAGGAATTCGGACAGGATTTGTTTCAGGTTCAGCAAGCGCGGCTGGCCGTCAACCAAGGCCACCATGTTGATACCGAAGCTGTCTTGCAGCTGGGTCAGTTTGTAGAGTTGGTTCAAAACGACTTCGGCATTTTCATTGCGTTTCAATTCGATCACGACACGCATACCGGATTTATCGGACTCGTCGCGCAGGTCGGATACGCCTTCCAACGTTTTTTCGCGTACCAACTCGCCGATTTTCTCAACCAGCTTGGCTTTGTTTACTTGATATGGGATTTCATCGATAACGATGGCTTCGCGCTCGCCGTTTTTACCGATAGGCTCAATATGGGTTTTACCGCGCATCACTACACGGCCGCGGCCGGTTTTATAGCCTTCGCGCACGCCGCTCAAGCCATAAATAGTTGCGCCGGTTGGGAAATCGGGTGCTTGGATAATGTTGATCAGCTCGTCGATTTCAGTTTCAGGCTCATCCAACAAACGCAGGCAAGCATTGATGGTATCGCCCAAATTGTGCGGCGGGATATTGGTTGCCATACCGACGGCAATACCGGACGAACCATTGACTAACAACGCCGGGAAACGGGTCGGCAATACCAGCGGCTCATGTTCGCTGCCGTCATAGTTGGGACCGAAATTGACGGTTTCTTCTTCGATATCCGCCAGCATTTCATGGGAAATTTTTTCCATGCGGATTTCGGTATAACGCATGGCTGCTGCGGCCAATCCGTCGACAGAACCGAAGTTGCCCTGACCGTCAATCAGTACATAACGCATGGAGAAGTCTTGCGCCATGCGGACGATGGTGTCGTAAACGGCTGTATCACCGTGGGGGTGATATTTACCGATAACGTCGCCGACGATACGCGCCGATTTTTTATAGGCGGAATTCCAGTTGTTTTTCAACTCGTGCATCGCGTACAACACGCGGCGGTGTACCGGCTTGAGACCGTCGCGGACATCCGGCAGGGCTCGTCCCACAATCACGCTCATGGCGTAATCGAGGTAGCTCTTGCGCATTTCGTCTTCAAGGCTGACAGGCAGGGTTTCAAGTGCAAATTTATGGTCGTTGCGGATGGTTGCGTCGGTCATGATTATCTGTAATTTCGTATGGCAAAAATCTTGTTGATTCTACCACAAAACAAGCGGTTTATGGCTTTTGCGTGAAGGCCGTCTGAAACAGGATTTCAGACGGCCTTCGTTATTTAATAAATTTAATTTAGTTGCAGCCAGAATCTTCGTTCGCAGCCTGCAAACTCAACTCTTTACGCTTTTTAGCCCTTTCATAACGGCAGCGTTGGCGCTGTGTATTGATTTCCAAAGGTGGTACAGGAACCGGCTTACCGTCTTCAACGGCAACCATGGTGAAGTAGCAGCTGTTGGTATGACGCACTTCGCCTGTGTGGATGTTTTGCGCCTCCACACGGATACCGACTTCCATAGAAGTACGGCCGGTATAGTTGATACTGGCGTAAAAGGTTACCAACTCACCGACATGAATAGGCTCTTTAAACAATACTTTATCAACAGACAGAGTAACGCAATAGGTACCGCTGTAACGGCAGGCGCAGGAATATGCTACTTGGTCGAGCAGGCGCAGAAGATCGCCGCCGTGAACATTTCCGCTGAAGTTTGCCGTATAAGGCATCATCAGTTCGGACATAATCAGTTCATGGGAAGGTAGTTGGCGTTCCGGTTTCATCGTTTATTCTCCTTTTGATATTTATTTTAAAATTGTCTGAAAACTTCAGACTGCACGTGTGCAAAATCATTCTACCGTTTTTAATCGTTGAATTTCAACCCATTGCCTTCCTGTTTACAGCCATTTTCTACGTGAGAAGAAAATCAGCAGTCCGATAATAATGCACAGCATCATACCCAAAACCATGAAGTAGCCGTAATGCCAATGCAGCTCGGGCATATTGTCGAAGTTCATGCCGTAGATGCCGGTGATGACGGTCAGCGGCATAAAGATGATGGTAATAACCGTCAACACGCGCATTTGCTGGTTCATGCGGTTGGATTGGAAGGAAAGGTAAATGTCCATCATGCTCAACACCATATCACGCGAGGCATCAAGCGATTCGATAAGTTGCATATTGTGGTCGTACACGTCGCGCAGATAGACGGTCGACTCGCCTTTGAAAATGGCAAAATCGCCGCGCACGGCCAGTTGATAGAACACATCGCGCAATGGTAAAAGCGTGCGTCGCAGACGGACGGCATCTCGCTTGAGGCGGTGAATCTTACTGAGAATATCGCTGTTTTCATTTTTAAACAGGGACTTGTCTATGACTTCGACGCGGTTGTTGTATGACTCCAAAACAATGAAATAGTCGTCCACAATACGGTCAAGCAGGCAATAAGCAAGAAACGCCGTATTTTTGTTCAAAATATTGTGCGGATTTTCGTGCATCTGCCGACGGAGATGGCTGAACAAGCCCAACGGTTTTTGTTGGAAAGACAACACAAAATCTTTGCCGATAATCACATACACTTGGTCAGAATGGAGTTTGCCCGTAGAGGTATAGTGGTATACCTGTGCGGCAGTAAATACATAGTTGCCGTAGTCTTCGATTTTCGGACGCTGCTTGCGGCTGAGAATATCTTCAATAACTAGCTCATGAATACCATAAGGTTCAAGCGCGTGTTTGAGCAAGACGACATCATTAATACCGACAAAATGCAGCCAGTTGATTTGACCTTCTTGCGGATGGGCAATATCGGGCAAATTTTTTCCGGCAAGATAATCATGCTGAACAAAGGTATCGGCGGAATACAAGGTTTGATGGATAGCAGAACGCGGCGCATTGTCGGTATTGCTGCGCTGCATGGTTTGGTCTTGCAGATTGTCGGTTGTCTCAACTGGATTGGCTGGTTTGCTCATAAAAATAAATCATGTTTTTTAGTTAGAATGAATTGTACAGACAGAAAAGGCCGTCTGAAAACAAATTTTCAGACGGCCTGACAATATCGATCAACGCTTTATGCTTTATTAGGCTTGAGGCGCGGTTTTCTCCAATTCCAATGCGGCAGCAAGCAAGGACAGGCGCGCCATTACGCCGTAAACGTAGAGGCGGTTGTGTTCATTGTCGACGTCGCAGTCTTTTTCAGAACGTGGCATGCCGAGCGAGTCCCATTGTTCAAATACGCGCTTGCAGGCTTCGGGCGCTTCTTGGGAATTGTCGCCGCTGCCGGTGGGGATGCTGTTGGACAGCGGGACGAATACCATGCCGCCGGCGTTGAGGTTTTCGTCTGCACCACGGCCTTCGTGTACACGGAAGAAACCGCCGATAACGAAACGGTCCATCATATAAACGACAGGTTCACACACGGCGCCGTTCATGGTTTCGTAGGTATAAATACCTTCTTGGACAATGACTTCGCTAACTTCTAAACCCTCTTTGACTTTCGCCATTTTGTTGCGGTTTTTACGGTTCAAGCCGCGCACTTCATCCGCAGATTTAACGCTCATCACGCCCATGCCATAAGTACCTGCATCGGCTTTCACAATAACGAAAGGCTGGTCGGTAATGCCCAATTCATCGTATTTGGCTTGAATTTTCGCCAATACGCGTTCTACCGCGTCTGCCAACGCATCCTCGCCTTCACGCTCTTGGAAATCCAAACCGCTGATTTTTTCAAAATAAGGATTGATTTGCCATTCGTCGATATCAATCAACTTGGCAAAGTCGGCAGCAACTTGGTTGTACGCGCCGAAATGTTCGGTTTTACGGCGAGTCGTCCAGCCGCCGTGCAATGGAGGCAAAACGGTTTGGTTGATACCTTTAAGGATTTCAGGAACACCCGCAGACAAGTCATTGTTCAACAAAACAACGCAAGGCGAGAAACCGTCGGCAAGATGTACACGCTCACGGGTACGCAATAAAGGTTCAAGCAAAATTTTGTTGCCTAATGCGGTTTCAAACTCGGTTGGCTCAGTCACTTCAGGATTCAAGCTGCCCAAGCGCACTTCGTATCCTGCCGAACGCAAAATCTCGCTGAGGGCGTAAACGTTTTGCAGATAGAATGTGTTGCGCGTGTGGTTTTCAGGAATAATCAATACGGATTTTGCCGTTTCACATGCGCGCTGTACCGCATCTTGCGCGGCAACCGCCGCCAGCGGGATAAAGTTGGGATTCAAATTATTGAAGCCGCCCGGAAACAGGTTCATATCGATAGATGAAATTTTGTAACCGGCATTACGGATGTCAACCGAGCCATAAAACGGCGGACGGTGTTCGTTCCAATGCGAACGGAACCATGCTTCGATTTTGGCATGATTGGCAAGGACTTTTTTCTCAAATTCCCGTAATTGAGTCAGATGCTCAGGAGCCATTACCGGTAATTTCATTCTCTATACCTCTTGGTAAGTGTGGATGTTGAGTGAGAATGATAGAACTTTTTAGTGCATTTCGACAAGCATTCTTTCAGATAAGATGCATCTTTTTGTTAACAATTCTACAATTTGTCCAATTTTTGATAAGCGTTTTTGAAACTTTGCGACAAATTTTAAAAATTGGACAAATTTCTATTGCGCAGCCCCTATAAAAAGCCTAAAATCCGCCCATAAACGCAAACCATCATTCATACCTACCAATAGCAAAGAATACTCATCATGAGCGCACAAACCCTTTACGATAAACTTTGGAACAGCCACGTTGTCCGCGAAGAAGAAGACGGCACTGTCCTGCTTTACATCGACCGCCACCTGGTTCACGAAGTAACCAGCCCGCAAGCATTTGAAGGCTTGAAAATGGCCGGCCGCAAACTCTGGCGTATCGACAGCGTGGTCTCCACAGCCGACCACAACACCCCGACCGGCGACTGGGACAAAGGTATCCAAGATCCGATTTCCAAACTGCAAGTCGATACTTTGGACAAAAACATTAAAGAGTTTGGCGCACTCGCCTACTTCCCGTTTATGGATAAAGGCCAAGGCATCGTGCACGTTATGGGCCCGGAGCAAGGCGCTACCCTGCCCGGCATGACCGTCGTTTGTGGCGACTCGCACACTTCTACCCACGGCGCATTCGGCGCATTGGCGCACGGTATCGGCACTTCCGAAGTCGAACACACCATGGCGACCCAGTGCATTACCGCAAAAAAATCCAAATCTATGCTGATTTCCGTTGAAGGCCGTCTGAAACCCGGTGTTACTGCCAAAGACGTGGCACTTTACATCATCGGCCAAATCGGTACGGCAGGCGGTACGGGCTACGCCATCGAGTTTGGCGGCGAAGCCATCCGCAGCCTTTCTATGGAAGGCCGCATGACCTTGTGCAATATGGCGATCGAAGCCGGTGCGCGCTCAGGCATGGTTGCCGTCGACCAAACCACCATCGACTATGTAAAAGGCAAACCTTTCGCACCTAAAGGCGAAGCGTGGGACAAAGCCGTCGAGTACTGGCGTACGCTGGTGTCTGACGAAGGTGCCGTATTTGATAAAGAATACCACTTCAAAGCCGAAGACATCGAGCCTCAAGTAACTTGGGGCACCTCGCCTGAAATGGTTTTAGACATCAGCGGCAAAGTGCCTAATCCTGCCGAAGAAGCCGATCCGGTCAAACGCAGCGGCATGGAACGCGCCCTTGAATACATGGGTTTGGAAGCCGGTACGCCATTAAACGAAATCCCTGTCGATATCGTCTTTATCGGTTCTTGCACCAACAGCCGTATCGAAGACTTGCGCGAAGCCGCCGCTATCGCCAAAGGCCGCAAAAAAGCGGACAATGTACAACGCGTATTGATTGTCCCCGGCTCCGGTTTGGTTAAAGAGCAGGCAGAAAAAGAAGGCTTGCACGAAGTGTTTATAGAAGCCGGTTTTGAATGGCGCGAGCCGGGTTGCTCTATGTGCCTCGCCATGAATGCCGACCGCCTGACCCCGGGACAACGTTGTGCCTCTACTTCCAACCGTAACTTTGAAGGCCGTCAAGGCAACGGCGGACGCACCCACCTCGTCAGCCCTGCCATGGCAGCCGCAGCCGCAGTGACCGGCTACTTTACCGATATCCGCACTATGGCTTAAAGTATTTTCAGACGGCCTTTATTGATCAGGCCGTCTGAAACAATACCTTGCTCAAGTAAGTTTTCCTATTGTATTGCGAAAAACGTCCGAAAACCTTCTTAATCATTGATAACTTGAAAGGAATCTAGTATGAAAAAACTGTTTGCATTAGCTGCCGCAGCCCTCATCCTGTCAGCTTGTTCCAGCACTTGGTCCGGTGCAAAAGACGATACCAACCGCAATTGGGACAAAACCAAAGAGACTGCCGAGCGTGTAGCCGATAAAACCAAAGAAACGGCAGAACACGTTGCCGACAAAACCGGCGAAGCCGTTAAAAAAGGCGGCAATGCAGTAGGCCGCGGCATGAGCCATGTTGGAGAAAAAATCGAAGCCGCTACCGAATAATTCGGTAAATCAGGCCGTCTGAAGCTCCTGACTCCGTTTCAGACGGCCTGATACATTATTAATTTTTCAGACATTTTCACGATTCAAAGCAAAGGAAGAAACAATGAGTAATCCGTCAAGCTGGTTTGGTATTCATGCTCATGATTTGGATCGCGCCAAAGCCTTTTACGAATCCGTATTCGGTAAGCCCCTGCAAGACGTTGGCGGCAACGGATTCCGTTTCATCATTTTCCCAGCCGATTACACCCAACACGGTACGGCCGGCATGATTTGGCACGACAGCAATGCCCAGCCCGGCCACGGCGGTACAACCATTTTCTTTAATTGCCCGAATTGCGCCGAAACAGCAGAAAAAGCCGTTGAAGCAGGCGGCAAACTGTTACAAGAGAAATTCCGCATTGCCAACGGCTTTGCAGCATTTATCGAAGACACAGAAGGCAACCGAATCGGTTTGCACAGCACACGCTAACCCGAATAGCCATAAAATAATTTCCCATTATTACTATAAGAATCTGACATGAAAGCCTTTACCAAAATTACCGCCATCGTTGCCCCGCTCGACCGCAGCAACGTCGACACCGATGCCATCATCCCCAAACAATTTCTGAAATCCATCAAACGCAGCGGCTTCGGCCCCAATGCCTTTGATGAATGGCGTTACCTCGACCACGGCGAACCTGGCATGGACAACAGCAAACGCCCGTTGAATCCTGATTTCTCCCTGAACCAGCCACGCTATCAAGGCGCACAAATCCTGTTGACGCGTAAAAACTTCGGTTGCGGCTCTTCACGCGAACACGCCCCTTGGGCATTGGACGACTACGGCTTCCGCGCCGTCATCGCCCCCAGCTTCGCCGACATCTTCTTCAACAACTGCTACAAAAACGGCCTTTTGCCTATAGTTTTGACAGAAGAACAGGTTGACCAGCTTTTCAAAGAAGTTGAAGCCAACGAAGGCTATCAGCTCTCCATCGACCTTGCCGAGCAAACCCTGACCACCCCTAGCGGCGAAACATTCACATTCGACGTTACCGAACACCGCAAACACTGCCTCTTAAACGGCTTGGACGAAATCGGCCTGACCCTGCAACACGCTGACGAAATTCACGCCTTCGAAGAAAAACGCCGCCAAAGCCAGCCTTGGCTGTTTAACGGTTGACATACAAAAGGCCGTCTGAAAAATTTAAGTGTTTCAGACGGCCTTTACTGAATGTTTTGAAATAGTCCATGAGATCATTCGACGAATTAATCCAAACCCAAGACCCTGCATGGCCATTGATTCAAGAGTGGCTTGCGGAAACGACAAACAGCGTTGAAGTCCTGCCCCGCACGCTTGAAAAGGCAAAGGAAGAACTTGTCAACAACACGTTCGTTTATGGGCGCTGTCGTTTATGAAACCGGCGGCATCCTGATTGACGACGGCTGGTTGCGGATACTGGGTTCCGGCAGTACGAAGCTACCCCGTGGTTTGGGAAGTTGGAATCTGGGCCGCACACAATCCGAGCCAGCAGGCCCTGCTCCCTATTATCTGTTTGCCGATGATGTTGCTGGAGGCTATTTTGCAATTAATGGCGGGGGATTGAATGGCAAAGTAGGTAATGTTTTCTACCTGCCGCTGGATACCTTGGAATGGGAAGATTGCGGTAAAGGTTACGGCGACTTCTTAAATTGGGCATTGACCGGCGATTTGCAGTTGTTTTACGAAAACCTGCGTTGGGAAAATTGGCGCGAAGAAATCCGTGATTTGAATGGCGACAGCGTTTATACGTTCTTTCCGTTTTTATGGACTGAAGAAGGCAGCGATATAAACCAAGTCAGCCGTAAGCGTGTTCCCATAGAGGAACATTATGCTTCCACTTTGGATTTGCAAAACACAACTCCATAAAAAGCATTTTCAGACGGCCTTGTTGTTACAATTCAAATAAAGCATCCTTAAAAACGTATTGGTCTGAAGTTTAATTCTACCTAACCACACCATGATTACCGACACCATAAGCAATGCCACCCGCTATGCTGCCCTGCATCCCGACTTTGCAGAGGCCTTCCATCTGTTGCAGACCTTGGATTTTGCCAAGCTGCCAGACGGCCAAGTGCCATGCGAGAATCCCAATATCCGTATTTTTATCGGCAGCGAGCCGATGAGGACTCAAGGCGAAGCTCAGCCTGAAGCGCACTTAAAACACATTGATATTCAAACGCCGATTGATGGCAGCGAAACATATGGCTGGATAGACAGAGGCCGTCTGAAAAACGGTTTGGGCTACAATGAAAAGCGCGATATCGAATTTTTCGACTGTGAGCCGGAAACCTGGCTGACCTTGGAGCCCGGCGAATTTGCGCTATTTTTCCCGAATGATGCGCATGCCCCATTGGTCGGCGACAGGGCAAACATACGCAAAGTTGTTTTTAAAATCCGTGTTGAAACCGAACGCCTATAATCTTTCAGACGGCCTTATCCCCTTATTCAGGACACAATATGTCTTTTTTCAGCAGGTTGTTCCGCTCCAAACCTAAATTAATGACTTGGCAGGAATTTGTCGAATACTTTGCCCGTCGTATCCAAGAAGAATTGGATCTTGAGGCGAAAATCGACTGGGGCGAAAACATTGCTTCTTCGCCTATCATCGTCCAGTTTTCCGAAGACGATGAAGCATCGTTCAGCACATATTTGAGCAACCATTACACAAGTTATCTGCAGAATCCCGAGGCCTTGGAAGCTATTGTTGCTGCCAATTTAGCGGTTATCGATAAGATTCAAGACACTGATGCCAGTGTTTCAGCACAACAAATTCTTCCGACAATTAAAAATACGATTTATCTGGAAAACGTCAGACTGATTACAAATACGGACGAAGACGAGCCTGCCGATTACCTGGTATACAAACTGATTGCAGGCGATATCATGTTGCTTTATATGGTGGATACGGAAGAATCCATGCATACGCTCAATCGTGAGCATATGAAAGAGGCCGGTATTGAAGATGAAGACGCCTTATATCGTACCGCCATGGATAATTTGCGCCAACGGATGAATGGACGTGTTCAAATTCATCATGCCGAAGGTTGGTCATTGACCCAAATCCATTTGGACAACGACTATGATGCTTCCCTGATTTTGCTTTTGAACGAAGTGCTTAAAGACGATCCTATGCTGCCGGTCAACCCTGTTTTTGCAGTCCCGGCACGCAACGCCCTGCTCGTTTGCAGCCCATCCGATGAAGAAGCTTTGCAGGCGATGGCGAATATTGCCCTGCAGGCATTTGAAGACTCTGCCTATGCGATTTCTACCCAGCTTTACCAGTACCATAATGGTACAATCAGCGTTTTCAGAGCAAATTGATTTAAGGCCGTCTGAAAAACAGGCGACCTGCCCTTTACCTAAAACCTTCCCATAAGGAAACCCGAAATGACCAAACATATCGCTATCTTGCGCGGCGACGGCATCGGCCCTGAAATCGTTGCAGAAACCGTCCGCGTACTCGACAAACTTATCGAACAAGGTTTGGATGTCAGCTACGAATATGCGCCTTTGGGCGGCGAAGCCTATGACGAATACGGCCATCCTTATCCAGAATTCACGCAAAACCTTTGCCGTAAAGCCGATGCGGTTCTGCTTGGTGCCGTCGGTTCTCCTCAATACGACAATCTCGACCGTCCGCTACGCCCTGAACGCGGCTTGTTGGCCATCCGTAAAGACTTGAATCTGTTTGCTAATTTGCGCCCTGCCATTTTGTATAAAGAGCTGGCCAATGCTTCCACTCTGAAACCGGAAATTGTAGTCGGCCTTGACATCCTTATCGTACGCGAACTGACCGGCGATATTTACTTTGGCGAACCGCGCGGCATCCGTGTTTTGGAAAACGGCGAACGCGAAGGCTACAACACCATGAAATACAGCGAAAGCGAAATCCGCCGTATTGCCCACGTTGCCTTCCAATCCGCCCAAAAACGCAGCAAAAAAGTCTGCTCCGTAGGCAAAGCCAACGTTTTGGAAACCACCGAACTGTGGCGCGAAATCTTTGAAGAAATCGGCAAACAATATCCTGATGTTGAGCTTTCCCATATGTACGTCGACAATGCCGCCATGCAGTTGGTACGCGCGCCCAAACAGTTTGACGTGATTGCCACCGGTAACATCTTCGGCGACATTCTCTCTGATGAAGCCTCCATGCTGACCGGCTCCATCGGTATGCTGCCTTCCGCTTCTTTGGACGAAAACGGCAAAGGCCTGTACGAACCGTCTCACGGCTCCGCTCCCGACATTGCCGGTCAAAACAAAGCCAATCCGCTGGCGACCGTATTGTCTCTTGCCATGTTGCTGCGTTACAGCCTAAACGACGAAGCACGCGCTCAACAAGTTGAAAACGCCGTACAAAAAGTATTGCAACAAGGCTTGCGTACCGGCGACATTTACGAAGAAGGTACCAAACTGGTTTCCTGCTCCGAAATGGGCGATGCCGTATTGGCCGCTTTGTAAGAGGCCGTCTGAAAAAGCGTGGGGCCAATTCCACGCTTTTTTATATGTAAAAACTCGAAAGCATAAAAAAGGGCGTATCTTCACACGCCCTTTCGTCTTATTTCAGACGGCCTTAAGATTGAAGCAATCAACCTTTTTTATGTTTACCGGCAAAGCCGTCGTTAGACTTACGTTTGCCTTTAAAGCCTTCGCCGCCTTTTTTGAAACCGTCAGACTTCTTGAAACCGTCTTTCTTAAAGCCATCTTTTTTGAAACCGTCTTTTTTATGGCCTTCGCTGCGTGATTTGCCACCGAAGCCTTCTTTGCCCGGTTTCTTATCGCCACGCCAGCCGCCGGATTTACGATCGCCCCAGCCGCCTTTGCCTTTCGGTTTGCCGCCGGCAGATTTACGTTTGCGTGTCGGCTCCATGCCTTCGATGGTCAGCTCAGGCAATTTGCGGCCGATGTATTTTTCAATTTTGTGTACTTTGACGTATTCATTCACTTCGGCAAAAGTAATCGCAATACCGGTACGGCCAGCGCGACCGGTACGGCCGATACGGTGAACGTAGTCTTCAGCCTGTTTTGGTAAGTCGTAGTTGATAACGTGGGTAATGGTTGGCACGTCGATACCGCGAGCGGCAACGTCGGTGGCAACCAAAATTTTGCAGCGGCCTTTTCGCAAGTCCATCAGCGTACGGTTACGCCAGCCTTGCGGCATATCGCCGTGCAGGCAATTGGCGGCAAAACCTTTTTCGTACAATTCATCCGCGATGACTTCGGTCATGGCTTTGGTGGACGTGAAAATCACGCATTGGTCGATGTTGGCGTCGCGCAGGATGTGGTCGAGCAGGCGGTTTTTGTGGCGCATATCATCACAGTACAACAACTGCTCTTCGATTTTGCCTTGGTCGTCCACGCGCTCGACTTCGATGATTTCAGGGTCTTTGGTTAGTTTGCGCGCCAGTTTGCCCACTGCGCCGTCCCAAGTGGCGGAGAACAACAAAGTCTGACGGTCGGTCGGAGTGGCTTCGACGATGGTTTCGATGTCATCGATAAAGCCCATGTCCAGCATACGGTCGGCTTCGTCCAAAATCAGCACTTCCAAACGGGCGAAATCAACTTTGCCGCTTTGCATCAAGTCCATCAGACGGCCCGGAGTGGCGACAATCAGGTCAACCGGTTTGCTCAGAGCACGGGTTTGGTAGCCGAAAGATGCGCCGCCGACAATGCTGACAGTACGGAACCAGCGCATATTTTTAGCATACACCAGCGCATTTTTTTCCACTTGAGCCGCCAATTCACGGGTCGGCGTCAACACCAACGCGCGCGGGCCTTTCCCCGGTTTTTCGCTGCGCTTGGTCAGTTTTTGCAAAGTCGGCAGCAGGAAGGCTGCGGTTTTACCGGAGCCGGTTTGTGCCGAAGCCATAATGTCGCGGCCGTCCAAAGCAAACGGAATCGCTTGCGCCTGAATCGGCGTCGGGTTTTCGTAACCCTCGCTGCGCACGGCGGACAAAATGTTTTTATCAAGGTTCAAATCGGCAAATTTAATAGACATATCTATCCTAAGAGACAACAACGCGCACGCCTGAACAATTTCAGACGACCTGAAGCAAAGGAAAGTAACGATACGGGAAATGTGAAGTTACAGGGTTGTCGCAAGCATCTTGCTTGTGGTTAACATCGACGACAACCTGCACAGAAAAGGCTTTGCCAATAAGCAAGCAATAAAAGAAACGCGCCCGAAACGGCGGTTTAGGTTGGATGACGATGGCTTCGTATCAAAAGGCGAACGGCGGATAATATAGATTTTATGGATAACAGTCAAGCAAAAAGGCATCAAGTGCGTTAAAATCCAACCCCTTCCCAATACTTATTCAGGCCGTCTGAAAACCATGACCGACATTACCCCCTTTGCCAACCGCTTGGGCAAAAACATCAAACATCTTATGAAATGGGCCAAACGCAACAATATCGAAGCCTGGCGCATTTACGACCGCGATATTCCCCAATTTCCCTTTGCCGTCGATGTTTACGGCAACCAAATCCACCTTCAGGAATACGATACCGGCTGGCTGATGCAGCCTGAAGAATACGAAGCATGGCTTGCCGATGTATTGGAAGCCATCGGTTTTGTGACCGGTTTTGCGCCCGAACAAATCCACCTCAAACGTCGCGAACGCCAAAAAGGTTTGCAACAATACGAGAAAACCGGCAAAACCGGCGACGATTTCATCATCACGGAAAACGGCTGCAAGTTTTGGGTCAACCTCGACAAATACCTCGACACTGGCCTCTTTCTCGACCACCGCAACACGCGCAAAAAAGTCGGCGACACCACGGCGGGCAAACGCTTCCTCAACCTGTTTTCCTACACCGGCAGCTTCACCGTCTATGCCGCCACCGGCGGCGCGGCATCCAGCGAAACCGTCGATTTGTCCAACACTTATCTCGATTGGGCGAAACGCAATTTCGAACTCAACGGCATCGATACCAAACAACACAAAATCGTCCGCGCCGACGTGTTCCAATATCTGCAAAACGCCGCAGACGAAGGCAAAAAGTTCGACCTGATCGTCATGGACCCGCCCAGCTTTTCCAACAGCAAAAAGATGCTCGACATCCTCGACATCCAGCGCGACCATAAAAAGCTGATTGACGGCGCAATGAGCCTGCTCGCTTCAGACGGCATTCTGTATTTCTCCAACAACCTGCGCAGCTTTGTGTTGGACGATTCGGTCGCAGAACAATACGCAGTCAAAGACATTTCCAAACAATCCGTTCCCGACGATTTCCGCAACAAAAAAATCCATCAATGCTGGGAAATCAAGCATAAATAAGCATCAGGCCGTCTGAAAGCCAGTTTTCAGACGGCCTGATTGCCATATTGAATCTCTGAATCAATAGGCGCATAATTGAAGAAATTGTTGACAATATTAAAAGGAAAATAACATGCAAAACTACCTGACGCCCAATTTCTCATTCGCCCCCATGATTCCGGAACGCGCACTCGGCAGCCGGGTTTGGGATACTGAAGGACGAGAATACATTGACCTGTCAGGCGGTATTGCTGTGAACGCGCTGGGCCATTGCCATCCCGATTTGGTCGCAGCCTTGGCCGAGCAGTCTCAAAAACTCTGGCACATTTCTAATATTTACACTACCCAACCGGCGCAAGAATTAGCCAAAAAACTGGTCGAAAACACCTTTGCCGACAAAGTGTTTTTCTGCAATTCCGGCGCAGAAGCCAATGAAGCCGCGTTGAAACTGGCGCGCAAATACGGCCGCGATCATTTTGGCGAACACAAAACCGAAATCATCTCCTGCCTCAACAGCTTCCACGGCCGCACCCTGTTTACCGTATCCGTCGGCGGCCAGCCCAAATACAGCAAAGACTACGCGCCGCTGCCGTCAGATATTACCCATGTTCCATTTAATGATATTGCCGCATTGGAAGCCGCCGTCGGCGACAAAACCTGCGCCGTAATTATCGAGCCGATTCAAGGCGAAAGCGGCATTCTGCCTGCCACCCAAGAATATCTGCAAGCCGCACGCCGTTTATGCGACAAACACGGCACTTTGCTGATTTTGGACGAAGTGCAAACCGGCATGGGTCATACGGGCAAACTGTTTGCCTACGAGCATTACGGCGTAACACCCGACATCATCAGCTCCGCCAAAGCCTTGGGTTGCGGTTTCCCGATTGGCGCGATACTGACCACCGATAAAATCGCCCCAACCTTCGGCCCCGGAACACATGGTTCAACCTTCGGCGGCAATCCGATGGCATGCGCGGTCGGCAGCCGTGCGTTTGACATCATCAATGCGCCCGAAACATTGGCACACGTTGAGCAACAAGGCCAAAAACTTCAGACGGCCTTGCGTGAATTAGGCGTGAAAACCGGCGTATTTAAAGAAGTCCGCGGCATGGGCTTGCTGCTCGGCTGCGTGTTGGCAGACGAATACGCAGGCAAGGCATCGGAAATTACCGCCGCTGCTTTGAAACACGGCCTGATGGTACTGGTTGCCGGAGCCAATGTGGTGCGTTTCGCCCCCAGCCTGTTGCTGAACGATGAGGACATGGCCGAAGGCTTGAAACGTTTTGAAGCGGCTTTGAACGAATGGTTGGCCTGATTTTCAAAGCCCAATAGCTAAATCAGCCGACAGCTTAGTGAAGGCCGTCTGAAAGACCGTTTAAGTTTTTCAGACGGCCTTTTTTCAATATTGAAAACAACATCCGCCTATATTCCCTGTCATTTGATGTTTGTTAAAAATCGTACCGCCTCTTCATGTTACGCTTGTCAAACATTTTGATTTTACAGAGAAAAGGAGCAGGAGATGGTATCGTTGAAAACCCAAATCGCCGGTTTTTCCTTTGACAACTGCCTGATGAATGCCGCTGGGGTGTCATGTATGACTGTTGAGGAATTGGAAGCGGTCAGACAGTCTTCAGCAGGCACTTTCGTTACCAAGACTGCAACGCTTACCCCGCGTCAAGGTAACCCTGAGCCACGTTATCACGATGTTCCTCTCGGCAGCATCAATTCGATGGGCTTGCCAAACCAAGGCATTGATTACTATCTGGATTACCTGCTTTCACTCCAAGAGACTCAGCCAGAACGGACATTTTTCCTCTCACTGGTCGGTATGTCGCCCGATGAAACGCATATGTTGTTAAAAAAAGTGCAAAACAGTGGATTCAACGGCATTACCGAACTCAATCTTTCCTGCCCAAACGTCCCCGGTAAGCCGCAAATCGCCTATGATTTTGAAACCACCGAGCAGATTTTGAGCGAAGCCTTCAGCTACTTCGATAAACCTTTAGGCATCAAATTACCACCATATTTCGATATCGTCCATTTCGATCAAGCGGCAGAAGTGTTCAACCATCATCCCCTAAAATTCGTCAACTGTGTCAACTCCATCGGCAACGGCATATATATCGAAGACGAATCCGTCGTCATCCGCCCGAAAAACGGCTTCGGCGGCATAGGCGGCCAATACATCAAACCGACTGCGCTTGCCAATGTCCACGCGTTCTATCAAAGACTGGATCCGTCTATTCAAGTCATTGGAACAGGCGGCGTTTACAGCGGCCGGGATGCGTTTGAACACATCTTGTGCGGCGCAAGCATGGTGCAGATCGGCACGGCGCTACACCAGCAAGGCGTAGATATTTTTGAACGGGTTTCCCTTGAATTAAAAGCCATCATGGCGCAAAAAGGCTACGAAAAACTGGAAGACTTCAAAGGCAAATTGAAATATTTAGCATAAGGTTTACGCTAAAAAACGCCCAAGGCCGTCTGAAAATTTCAGACGGCCTTGTTGTATAATTGTTCCCCACATTACCCGTCTTCCCCCTTCAATGAAACTCAACCCCCAACAGCAAGCCGCAGTCCAATATCTTGGCGGCCCCCTGCTCGTCCTTGCCGGTGCAGGCAGCGGTAAAACCGGCGTGATTACGCAAAAAATAAAGCATTTGATTGTCAACGTCGGCTATCTGCCGCATACCGTCGCCGCGATTACCTTCACCAACAAAGCCGCTACGGAAATGCAGGAACGCGTTGCCAAAATGCTGCCCAAATCGCAAATGCGCGGGCTGACAATTTGTACCTTCCACTCTTTGGGCATGAAGATTCTGCGCGAAGAGGCGAACCAAATCGGTTACAAAAAAAACTTCTCCATCCTCGACTCTACCGACAGCGCGAAAATCATCAGCGAACTTTTAGGCGGCACGGGCAAAGAAGCTGTATTCAAAGCGCAGCACCAGATTTCCCTGTGGAAAAACGATTTAAAAACGCCCAAAGACTTGCTTCAGACGGCCTCCAATGTGTGGGAACAGCAAACAGCGCGCGTGTATGCGAGCTATCAGGAAACCCTGCAAAGCTATCAGGCGGTGGACTTCGACGACTTAATCCGTCTGCCCGCCGTGCTGTTGCAGCAAAACAGTGAAGTGCGCAACAAATGGCAGCGACGGCTGCGGTATCTACTGGTTGATGAATGCCAAGACACCAACACCTGCCAATTCACCCTGATGAAGCTCTTGACCGGCGCGGAAGGCATGTTTACTGCCGTCGGCGATGACGACCAGTCCATCTACGCTTGGCGCGGCGCGAACATGGAAAACCTGCGTAAAATGCAGGAAGACTATCCGCAGATGAAGGTTATCAAGCTGGAGCAAAACTACCGCTCCACCGCGCGGATTCTCAAAATCGCCAACAAAGTCATTGAAAACAATCCCAAACTCTTTACCAAAAAACTTTGGTCGCAGTTCGGCGAAGGCGAAATCGTCAAAGTCGTTGCCTGTCAAAGTGAGCAGCACGAAGCCGACTGGGTTGTCAGCCAAATCGTCAAGCAGAAGCTGGTCGGCGGCGACAAAACCCAATACGCCGATTTCGCCGTGTTATACCGCGGCAACCATCAGGCGCGGATTTTTGAAGAAGCCCTGCGCAGCGCACGCGTTCCCTACCAGCTCTCCGGCGGACAAAGTTTTTTCGACAAAGCCGAAATCAAAGACGTTTTGTCCTATTTGCGCCTGCTTGCCAACCCCAACGACGATCCTGCCTTCTTGCGCGCCGTGACCACGCCCAAACGCGGCATCGGCGATGTAACGCTGGGCAAGCTCAACACCTACGCGCACGAACACGAATGCAGCCTGTATGAAGCCGCGCAAACTGTAGAAGCCCTTGCTTTGCTGAACAACACCAACCGCCAACACCTGCAAGCCTTCATGGATATGATGGAAAGTTACCGCGCCAAAGCCGAAACCAGCGAAGCAGGCGAGCTTATTCATAACCTACTGAAAGAAATCGACTACGAAAACCACCTGCTTGCCAGTGAAGAAGGCAAAGCAGGCGAAATCAAATGGCGCAACGTTACCGACCTGACCGGCTGGCTGGAACGCAAAGGCGAGCAGGACGGCAAAAACATCATCGAACTTGCCCAAACCATCGCCTTAATGACGCTTTTAGAAGGTAAAGGCGAAGAAGAAGTCGATGCCGTCAAACTCTCGACACTGCACGCTTCCAAAGGTTTGGAATACCCCTACGTTTTCCTTGTCGGTTGCGAAGAAGGCATCTTGCCACACAACGACAGCATCGAAGAAGACAATGTCGAAGAAGAACGTCGTCTGATGTACGTCGGCATCACCCGCGCCAAACGCCAGCTTACACTGACCCACTGCCTCAAACGCAAAAAACAAGGCACATGGCAATTCCCCGAGCCCAGCCGCTTCATAGACGAAATGCCGCAGGAAGACATCAAGATTTTAGGACGCAAAGGCGGCGATCCGATTGTGAGCAAGGAAGAAGGCAAAAGTCATTTAGCAGGCTTGCTGGATATGCTGGGGAATAAAAAGAAAGGATAACGCAAGGCCGTCTGAAAACAAGGTTTCAGACGGCCTTATTGTCAGCAAAAAATCACAAACAACCATCCAATAATCCTCACTTTACGTCGACGCACCTATCCAACGCCATTTCGCCCAATCCTTCAAAAATAAATAAAAATAGCTGAATAATCAGATATAAAATAAACAAAAGGACGGAAAGACGGCTTCTTCCGTCTTCTGTTCACAAGTAAAAATTGTCAACATTTCAAGTATAAATTCACAAGCAAAATTGCATTTTTCAGGTATAATAATGGATTCCCCAACTGCATTTTGTGAGCTGAATCCATGTCTGTTGTTCTGCCCTTGCGCGGTGTAACCGCCCTTTCCGATTTCCGTGTTGAAAAACTCTTTCAAAAAGCAGCCGCACTCGGCCTGCCCGAAGTCAAATTAAGCAGCGAATTTTGGTATTTTGTCGGTAGCGAAAAAGCACTTGATGCCGCGACAGTCGAAAAACTGCAAGCCTTACTGGCGGCGCAAAGCGTTGAACAAACGCCCAAAGCGCGCGAGGGCTTGCATTTATTTTTGGTAACGCCCCGTTTGGGCACCATTTCGCCTTGGGCTTCCAAAGCAACCAATATCGCCGAAAACTGCGGTCTGGAAGGCATTGAGCGTATTGAACGCGGCATGGCCGTATGGTTGGAAGGTGCGCTTACCGACGGGCAAAAACAACAATGGGCAGCCCTGTTGCACGACCGCATGACCGAAAGCGTGTTGACCGACATCGATGCAGCGGCGCAACTGTTCCACCACATCCAATCGGAAACCTTCTCCAGCGTAGATGTTTTGGGCGGCGGTAAAGAGGCTTTGGTCAAAGCCAATACCGAAATGGGCTTGGCGCTTTCAGCCGACGAAATCGATTATCTGGTTGAAAACTATCAGGCTTTAAACCGCAATCCGTCCGATGTTGAATTGATGATGTTCGCTCAGGCAAACAGCGAACACTGCCGCCACAAAATCTTCAACGCCGATTTCATCCTCAACGGCGAAAAACAACCGAAATCCCTTTTCGGCATGATTCGCGACACGCACAACGCGCATCCCGAAGGCACAGTCGTTGCCTATAAAGACAATTCGTCCGTGATCGAAGGCGCAAAAATCGAGCGTTTCTATCCGAATGCGGCGGAAAATCAAGGCTATCGTTTCCACGAAGAAGATACCCATATCATCATGAAAGTGGAAACGCACAACCACCCGACCGCCATCGCTCCGTTTGCGGGCGCGGCAACGGGTGCGGGCGGCGAAATCCGTGATGAAGGCGCAACAGGCAAAGGTTCGCGTCCGAAAGCGGGCTTGACCGGATTTACCGTCTCCAACCTGAATATCCCGGGCCTGGAGCAGCCTTGGGAACAAGCCTACGGCAAACCCGGCCATATTGCTTCCCCTTTAGACATCATGATCGAAGGCCCGATCGGTGGCGCAGCGTTCAACAACGAATTCGGCCGCCCGAACCTCTTGGGCTACTTCCGCACTTTTGAAGAAAAATTTGACGGTCAGGTTCGCGGCTATCACAAACCGATTATGATTGCCGGCGGTTTGGGCAGCATTCAGGCACAACAAACACACAAAGACGAAATCCCCGAAGGCGCCTTGCTGATCCAACTGGGCGGCCCGGGCATGCTCATCGGCTTGGGCGGCGGCGCGGCTTCTTCGATGAATACCGGAACAAACGACGCGTCTTTGGACTTCAACTCCGTACAACGCGGCAACCCTGAAATCGAACGCCGTGCGCAAGAAGTGATCGACCGCTGCTGGCAGCTTGGCGACAAAAACCCGATTATCTCCATCCACGACGTCGGTGCGGGCGGTCTGTCCAACGCCTTCCCCGAACTCGTCAACGATGCCGGACGCGGCGCGGTATTCAAGTTGCGCGAAGTGCCGCTGGAAGAACACGGCCTCAACCCGCTGCAAATCTGGTGCAACGAATCGCAAGAGCGTTATGTGTTGTCCATTTTGGAAAAAGATTTGGACACCTTCCGCGCCATCTGCGAACGCGAACGCTGCCCGTTTGCGGTAGTCGGTACAGCGACTGACGACGGCCATTTGAAAGTGCGCGACGACTTGTTCTCCAACAACCCTGTCGATTTGCCGTTAAACGTTTTGCTCGGCAAACCGCCCAAAACCACGCGCAGCGACAAAACAGTTACGCCGTCTGAAAAACCGTTTAACGCCGGCGATATCGACATTACCGAAGCCGCCTACCGCGTTTTGCGCCTGCCTACCGTAGCCGCCAAAAACTTCCTGATTACCATCGGCGACCGCAGCGTCGGCGGCATGACCCACCGCGACCAAATGGTCGGCAAATACCAAACCCCCGTAGCCGATTGCGCCGTTACCATGATGGGCTTCAACACCTATCGCGGCGAAGCAATGTCTATGGGCGAAAAACCGACCGTCGCCCTGTTTGACGCGCCTGCTTCGGGCAGAATGTGCGTCGGCGAAGCCATCACCAACATCGCGGCGGTCAACATCGGCGACATCGGCAACATCAAACTTTCCGCCAACTGGATGGCGGCGTGCGGCAACGAGGGCGAAGACGAAAAACTCTACCGCACCGTCGAAGCCGTCTCCCAAGCCTGTCAGGCATTGGATTTGAGCATTCCGGTAGGTAAAGACAGCCTGTCGATGAAAACCGTTTGGCAGGACGGCGAAGAGAAAAAATCCGTCGTCTCGCCGTTGAGCCTGATTATCTCCGCGTTCGCGCCAGTTCAAGACGTGCGCAAGACTGTTACGCCCGTATTAAAAGACAATGCCAATTCGTCCGTTATTCTGCTGATGATTGACTTAGGCAACAACAAGTGCCGTATGGGTGGTTCTGCACTGGCTCAAGTGTATAACCGAAGCGGCGGCGAAGCACCTGATATTAATGCAGGCCATCTGAAAGCGTTTTATCAGTTAATTCAGCAACTCGTTCAAGAAGATAAGTTGCTGGCCTACCACGACCGCAGCGACGGCGGTTTGTTTGTGACTCTGGCAGAAATGGCATTTGCTTCTCGCCGTGGCATGAATCTCGACCTGCTGACAATGGTAAGTAAAAATATTAACGTTCAAAACGAGTATTACTCGCCTCAAGAATGGCAAAAATTTGTCCTAACTACCCTGTTTAACGAAGAATTAGGAGCCGTTATTGCTGTTCACGCTGCCGACCACGAATATATTTTCAATTTGTGCGAGAAACTGAATCTCACGCTTCACCATTTGGGAGAGTTTGCCGACAGCGGCCATATGGTCATCAATGCAGGAGAAGAAATTTTCAATCAATCCCTTACCGACCTGCAACGCGCATGGCAGGAAACCAGCCACGCCATCCAACGCCTGCGCGATAACCCCGCCTGCGCAGACAGCGAGTTCGCCCTGATTGGCGACAATGAATGCAGCGCATTGTTTGCCGACGTGAAGTTCGACGTGAACGAAGACATCGCCGCGCCTTTCGTCAACAGCGGCGCGAAACCCAAAATCGCCATCCTGCGCGAACAGGGCGTGAACGGGCAAATCGAAATGGCCGCCGCCTTCACCCGCGCCGGTTTCGATGCCTACGACGTGCATATGTCCGACCTGATGGCAGGCCGCGTTAACCTTGCCGACTTCAAAATGCTGGCGGCGTGCGGCGGCTTCAGCTACGGCGACGTACTCGGTGCGGGCGAAGGCTGGGCGAAATCGATTCTGTTCCACCCTGCTCTGCGCGACCAATTTGCCGCCTTCTTTGCCGATCCGAACACGCTTACATTGGGCGTGTGCAACGGTTGTCAAATGGTCAGCAACCTTGCCGAGATTATCCCGGGCGCAGAAACATGGCCGAAGTTCAAGCGCAACCTGAGCGAACAGTTTGAAGCGCGCCTGAGCATGGTTCATGTTCCGAAATCCGCGTCGCTGATTCTGAACGAAATGCAAGGCTCCAGCCTGCCTGTCGTGGTCAGCCACGGCGAAGGCCGCGCTGACTTCGCGCTTCACGGCGGCAATATTTCCACCGATTTGGGCATTGCGCTGCAATATGTGGACGGTCAAAACCAAGTGACCCAAACTTATCCGCTCAACCCCAACGGCTCGCCACAAGGCATTGCCGGCGTGACCAACACCGACGGCCGCGTTACCATCATGATGCCGCATCCGGAACGCGTGTACCGTGCCGCGCAAATGAGCTGGAAACCGGAAGACTGGACGGAACTGTCTGGCTGGTATCGCCTCTTTGCCGGCGCAAGAAAAGCTTTGGGCTAATGAAAAGCTTGATTTGATCAGGCTTTAAGCAAGGCCGTCTGAAACAGGAAAGGCAAAATTTTCCGCCTCCTGTTTTCAGACGGCCTTTAAGTTTACTTTATTTATAGAAACCGGCTGCCGTCATTCTGTATTTCCCTCTTTTAAACTATAATCAACATATTCAGACGGCCTTTCCCGACATTATGACTCGACAAGCCTTTATCCTCAGCGATTGCGAATTTTCCGAATGCGGCGAAAAGCCTTACGCCCTATTGACCGCGAATCCGACTAAGGAGCACCACTTCGTCGCCCAGACCGAGCAGCGACAGCACGCGCATAATCCGCAGGTCAGCCCGCAGAATCAGAATGTTTACAAGCTACCCTTATCCATGTTCCATCCTGGCGAAAAAGCCCGCAGCAAAGAACAAAACCGCAGCGAAGCGATAAGCGTCAACATCATCGGCAACTTGGCGGCGAAAAACCTCTATACGCTGACCTTTGTCGAAGACTCCGCCAACCAATACAATCTGGAAAGCTGGTTCAACCGTCATGAAAGCGGCTACGAAGATGCCTGCAACCATCTGCGCACCCTGCCTGCAGGCCGTCTGAAAATACCTACGGCAAATGCCGATACCGTCAAAGTACCGGATGCCTTGTGGCGGATATTGCGGCTGAAATTCCTCGGCATTCTGCGCAATCCGCACAACCATAAAAACCTGTTTGCCCACCGCCTGCACCAAACGCTTCGGGCGCGGCTGCCGGAAGTCGGTTTTGAATTTGTCCGCTTGATCAGCAAACGCGACCCCAAGCGCATCGAAGCCATTATGCAGGACTACCGTTTTTCCTTTCTCGGCTATGTCGATTGGCTGGGCGGTCTTTACGGTATGTTGAGCGAAGGCGTGGCGCAGCCGTCGTTGTTTGAACGGCTGTTTTGCAATATCTTTGCCGAACCCGAAGCCGTGAAAATCGAATTGTTCCGCTATCTGGAAAACACGGGGCTGTGCCTGTTTGGCGACAGCAGTTTCTGCCTGCAAGCCTCATCCAAGCTATTCAGCATCGGCGTTAATATCTCGCACGATATGTTTGCCATCGTTCATCTGCAAGCTGACCGTTGGCACGCGTTTAAAAACACCTTTCATCACGACGCGCCCAAACTGCAAGGCCAAGTGCGGATTGTCGACGGCGACCAAACCCAAAGATTGCTGTTCAACCGACTGTGCATCCAGCAAGCCCATGAAGCCGTGTTCGGCCAAAGCCCGAATATCAAAGATTATTTAGAGGCCGTCTGAAACCCCAAACCAGAAGAAAGCATATGAAAATCACACCAATCCAAGCCCTAAACGACAACTACATCTGGATGATTCAAGAAGGCAACCATGCCGTCTGCGTCGATCCGTCCGATGCCACGCCGGTCTTAAAATTCCTTGTGCACAACCACTTGATGCTGGCGCAAACATGGATTACCCACCCGCACCCAGACCATACCGGTGGCGCAAAAGCGCTGCACAACGGCTTCTTAGAATCCCCAATCTATGGCGAAAGCGACATCGACGTGGCGACGCATACCGTCACCGCAGGTACGCAGTTCCCGTTTGGCGAAGGCTTGGTTACCGTTTGGGCGACCCCCGGCCATACCGACCGCCACATCAGCTATCTACTGGAAAATTCAGACGGCCTGCACGTTTTCTGCGGCGATACCTTGTTCTCCGCCGGTTGCGGCCGCGTATTTACCGGCACAATCGAGCAGCTTTACGACAGTTTCCACCGATTCAACCAGCTGCCCGAAGAAACGCTGTTTTATCCGGCGCACGAATACACCGCCTCCAACCTGCGTTTTGCCCAGCATATCGAACCGGACAATGCCGACATTCAGACGGCCTTGACCGCAGCCGAACACACGCCGACACTGCCTGTCAGCCTGGCGCACGAGCGCAAAGTCAACCCATTTTTCCGCATATACCTGCCACAAGTTCAAGCACGTGCCGAAGAATTGAGCGGACGAAAATTAAACAGCGAACTCGAAGTCTTCGCCGCTTTGCGTGAATTGAAAAATCAATTTTAATTGGGCTTAGTCCCTAATAAATAAGGCCGTCTGAACAATATCTGTTCAGACGGCCTTTATTATTTAGGGATTATTCCCACTCAATTGTGGCAGGCGGTTTACCGCTGACATCATAAACCACGCGGTTGATGCCTTTGACTTCGTTAATGATGCGGTTGGAAACGCGGCCGAGCAGCGAGTAAGGCAGCTCTGCCCAGTGCGCAGTCATAAAGTCGCTGGTAATCACGGCACGCAAGGCAACGACGTAATCGTAAGTACGGCCATCACCCATCACGCCGACGGATTTCACAGGCAGGAATACGGCAAAGGCTTGGCTGGTCAGGTCATACCAAGATGTGCCGTTTTCATCGGTAGTATTGCGCAATTCTTGAATGAAAATATCGTCTGCTTGACGGAGCAAGTCGGCGTATTCTTTTTTCACTTCGCCCAAGATACGCACGCCCAAACCGGGGCCCGGGAACGGATGACGGTACACCATTTCACGCGGCAGACCCAAAGCGACGCCCAATTCGCGCACTTCGTCTTTGAACAAATCACGCAAAGGCTCAAGCAGCTTGAGCTTCATGTTTTCAGGCAGGCCGCCGACGTTGTGGTGGGATTTGATGGCGTGGGCTTTTTTGGTTTTTGCGCCTGCGGATTCGATTACGTCAGGGTAAATCGTACCTTGCGCCAACCATTTGGCGTTAGTGAGTTTTTTCTCTTCAGCATCGAATACTTCGATAAATTCCGCACCGATGATTTTGCGTTTTTTCTCCGGATCGGTCACGCCGGCAAGTTTCGCCAAAAACTGCTCTTCTGCATCAACGTGAATCACGCGTACGCCCAAGTTGCGGGCAAACATATCCATCACCATTTTGCCTTCGTTCAAACGCAACAGACCGTGGTCAACAAACACGCAGGTCAGTTGGTCGCCGATAGCGCGGTGAATCAGTGCGGCCGCTACGGAAGAGTCCACGCCGCCGGACAAACCCAAAATCACTTCGTCACTGCCAACTTGTTCGCGGATTTTGGCAACGGCTTCCTCGATGTAGTTCGGCATGGTCCAGCTTGGTTGTGCGCCGCAAATATCCAAGACAAAGCGGTTCAACAACGCGCGACCTTGCTTAGTGTGGGTCACTTCAGGGTGGAATTGGATGCCGTAGAATTGTTTCTCAGCGTTTTCCATCATGGCAATCGGGCAAGACGGGGTATCGCCGATAACAGAGAAGCCGGTAGGCAGTTTGGAAACTTTATCGCCATGGCTCATCCATACGTCGAGCGTGTTTGGCGCATCGTCTTGAATGCCGCGTGTCAGCTCGCTGTCGATGGTTTTAACTTGTGCATAACCGAATTCGCGTTGGTTGCCCGGGGTAACTTCGCCGCCCAAGTGGTGCGCCATAAATTGCATGCCATAGCAAATGCCCAAGACCGGAATGCCCAAATCAAAAATGCCGGTATCGGCTTGATAATCGGATTCGTAAACGGAATTAGGGCCGCCGGAGAGGATGATGCCTTTCGGATTGAAAGCTTTGATTTCTTCCAAAGGCATGTCAAAAGAATGCAGTTCGCAGTAAACGTGGGCTTCGCGCACGCGGCGGGCGATCAGCTGGGTAACTTGCGAGCCGAAGTCGAGAATAAGGATTTTGTCTTGAGTCATGGCGGAAACTTTGCAAAATGTAAGAAAACGGTGCGGCCGGGAGGATAAATTTCAAATTTAAACCACAATAAAAAAGGCCGTCTGAAACGGCGAGATTATACCATTGTTCAGACGGCCTTTATAGGGCAAAACCCAAATCTCTCATCTTTCTATTTTGTGTGTTTCTCAGGAATCATGTCGCTGCGCGAGAGCAACAGCAGGCAACCCAACACGACCATGCCGATGGCCAGCAACGGCGAGAGGTAAATCCAGTAGCTCATGTGCAGATAAATGGCTGTACCGATATAAACCAGCATCGGGCCGGAAACGATGGACTGTTTGTTGATGCCGTCCATAATCAACACGGCAAGGCCTAAAATAATTAATGCGCCGGCAATCATTGTCGATGTCGCAGGCAAAATATCCGTAGCGCGTAAAAACCAAATCGCGCCAAAGATAATCAAAAACAGAGGCAGAAAAAGTGAGGGGCGGGACATAATAACGCTCCGTAAAGGTTTCAGACGGCCTGTATTATTGGGTGCGTCGGCCATGCAGGCAAGATATAAAAATGCAATCTTGTGTGTAATTATGCAAAGGTTGGCTCAACCAAAAGGCCGTCTGAACAGCGGCAAACCGAAATCAAATATTTCAATTTATCCCGTTCCAGATGGCCTTTCAAATCATCAGGCTTTGCCGGTGCTGCCGAATCCGCCTTCACCGCGCTCGCTGGCGGCAAACTCGTCCACGACTTTAAACGCGGCTTGGACAACTGGCACAATCACCATTTGCGCGATGCGCTCCATCGGCTCGATGGTAAACGCTTCTTTACCACGGTTCCACAGAGAAACCTTCAATTCGCCTTGATAATCCGAGTCAATCAAACCGACCAAATTGCCCAAAACAATACCGTGCTTATGACCCAAGCCGGAACGCGGCAACAAAACGGCTGCATACGCAGGGTTGGCCAAATGCACCGCCAAACCGGTCGGCACGAGATACACATCGCCCGGCTGCAATACAACAGCTTCATCCAGGCAGGCACGCAAGTCCAAACCGGCAGAACCGGGCGTTGCATAAGCAGGCAGGGAATCGGCCATTTTCGGATTTAAGATTTTCAGTTCGACTTCGGTTTGCATGACAGGACTCCGTATTGTTCTATATTGGAAAGGGCTACGATTATACACAAATGCCCTTGAGGCCGTCTGAAAAAACGGGGTATGATTCAGTCAAACCTAAGGAGAAAAATCATGGAACTGCACAATATCCGCGAAGATTACAGCAAACGCGAGCTGTCGGAAGCCGAATGCCACGCCGACCCGATTGTCCAATTCGAGCAATGGCTGAACGAAGCGATTCACGCCGAAGTCAACGAGCCGACAGCGGTCAATGTTGCCGCCGTAGGCGAAGACGGCAGGCCCAACAGCCGTATGGTACTGCTGAAAGAAGTCAACCCCAAAGGCTTTGTTTTCTTTACCAATTACCACAGCCGTAAAGGACGCTCCTATACGGCACACCCTTTTGCCGCCATGACTTTTTTCTGGCCGGAACTCGAACGCCAAGTGCGCATTGAAGGACGCATTGAAAAACTCGATGCCGCCGCTTCGGACGAATATTTTGAAAGCCGCCCGTATACCAGCCGTATCGGCGCATGGGCAAGCGCGCAAAGCGAAGTGATTTCCAGCAAAACCGTATTGGTGGCCAAGGCCGCGGCCGTCGGTGTCAAACATCCCCTGCATGTTCCCCGCCCGCCGCATTGGGGCGGATACCTCGTTATTCCCGACCGTATCGAATTCTGGCAAGGCCGCCCCAGCCGCCTGCACGACCGCATCCAATACCGCCTGGTTGACGGCAACTGGATACGCGAACGCCTTTCGCCATAATTTTCGGATTTTCAAACAAAAATTTACTGGTTGAGTTACAATACAGCCTTTCATCGGCAGGCCGTCTGAATCTGATTTTCAGACGGCCTTTTCCCCCAATCCAACCCCTGCCGCAACTGCCGCAGAAGAACCGCTTTTTCAAGCGAGTTAGGAAAAATCATGTCCAAACAGCCTTCCAGCAAACGCCAATGGCGCGACGGCGTATCATCTACCGCCAAAAAACCTTCCAAACCGGTCAAATCCTTTGCCAATAAAAAACGTCCAGACGACGAGCGCAAAACATCAGGCAAACCTTACGGCCAAAAAGTTTCAGACGGCCCCAAAGCTCAAAATACCGCACCTAAACAACGTGCTGCCAAAGCCAAAAAACTGGTGGTCCGCAACCCAAACCAAAAAATCATGGAGCACGCCCGCGATTTGAAAGAACGCCGCAGCGACCTTTCCCGCTTCGAACCCGAGCGCCTGCAAAAAGTCCTGGCCGCTTCCGGCGTCGGCTCACGTCGTGAAATGGAAGAATGGATTAGCAACGGCTGGGTAACGGTCAACGGCCGCGTAGCCCAACTGGGTGAAAAAGTCACGCCCGACGATCATGTTACCGTCAAAGGCAGCATCATCAAACTCAAATGGGCAGACCGCCTGCCACGCATCATCCTCTACTACAAACAAGAAGGCGAAATTGTTTCCCGCGACGACCCGCAAGGCCGTGTCAGCATTTTCGATCGCCTGCCGCAAGCAGCCAGCAGCCGCTGGGTAGCCATCGGCCGTTTGGACATCAATACCAGCGGCCTTTTGATCCTGACCACCTCAGGCGAACTTGTTCAACGCTTTGCCCACCCCAGCTTTGAAGTCGAACGCGAATACGCCGTACGCGTATTGGGCGAGTTGACCACCGAACAAATGCGCGTCCTGACCGAAGAAGGCGTGATGCTCGAAGACGGTTTGGCAAAAGTCGAACGCATCTACGAACAAGGCGGCGAAGGGGCAAACAAATGGTATAACGTCGTCATCAAAGAAGGCCGAAACCGCGAAGTACGTCGCATTTTTGAAAGCCAAGGCCTGACCGTCAGCCGCCTTGTCCGCGTAGGCTTCGGCCCCATCGGCCTGCCAAACCGCCTAAAACGCGGCCAGTTCTACGAACTCAATCCGGCAGAAGTCGCCAACATCATCAAATGGGCAGATATGCTGCTGCCAGGCGAACGTCGCCGGAAGAAAAGTTAATGTAAGATAATTCGGGGCTGAGGCCTTTACAAAATCGTCTCAGCCCGACAAAATCTTGCCCAAGTCATAAACATAGTGGGTTAAGTTTAAACCAGTACCGCATTACTCCGCCTTGTCCTGATTTAAACTTAACCCACTATTCACACATTAAAATTCAAAAAAAGTAACTCAGCGCCAGCGTTAACTCTGCCAATACACTGCCATCAACACTTTTAACAATCAGCATGTGATATTTCCCAGGAGCTTAAATCATGCCCCGTTTCTTCCTGAAAACCATTTCCATACTCACTTTAGCGGCTTTGACTGCGTGTTCCGGTCCACTCGACCGATCAGACTCGTCAACCGAAAATCTTCAGGGCGCACCGGACTCAACATTGCCTGCTGCTGCCGTTGCTGAAGAAAATCTGTCTCTTACAGAAAACACTGAACGCTACCAAGAACAACCTGACCAACCGGTTAAATCCGTTGCTCAAGAACCTGTTTCCACATTCAGCATCGATGTCGATACCGGCAGCTACGCCAACGTCCGCCGATTTCTGAACAGCGGCGAACAGCCGCCTACAGATGCTGTACGAATTGAGGAAATCATCAATTACTTCCCTTATAACTATCCACTGCCTACTGACGGCCGTCCATTTGCCGTTCACACTGAAACCATTGATTCTCCATGGCAACCGGAAGCCAAGCTGATCAAAATCGGTATCCAAGCACAAGACACGGCAAAGAAAGATCTTCCGCCTGCCAATCTTGTGTTCCTCGTGGACGTATCCAGCAGCATGGATGAAAAAAATAAACTTCCGTTGGTTCAAAAAACGCTGCAGATCTTGACCCAACAATTACGTCCTCAGGACAAAGTTACCCTGATTACCTATTCATCAGGCGAAGAGCTGGTACTTCCGCCTACATCAGGTTCAGATAAAGAAACCATCCTGAAGGCCATCGACAAACTGAAAGCCGAAGGCTCGACTTCGGGCGAATCCGCTTTACGCATGGCCTACGAAGAAGCGCAAAAAGCCTTTGTACCCAACGGCATCAACCGTATCCTGCTGGCAACCGATGGCGACTTTAACGTTGGCGTATCTGATACCGAGACGCTCAAATCCATAGTTGCCGAAAAACGTAAAACCGGCGTTTCACTCAGCACGCTAGGCTTCGGTACAGACAATTACAACGAAGACATGATGGAACAAATTGCCGATGCAGGCGACGGCAATTACAGCTATATCGACAATGAAAAAGAAGCGAAAAAAGTTCTGCAGCAGCAACTGACTTCCACGCTTGCCACCGTTGCGCAAGATGTCAAAATCCAAGTCGAATTTAATCCTGCCACTGTCAAAGAATACCGCTTGGTCGGCTACACCAACCGCACCTTGCGCAATGAAGACTTCAACAATGACAAAGTAGATGCGGGCGATATCGGCTCAGGCCACAGCGTGACCGCCATCTATGAAATCATTCCGGCAGGCAAAAACGGCTGGCTGAACGAATCACGCTATCAAAAAGCCCCTGCCGTCAAAGGCAGTAAAAACGAATACGCCTTTGTCAAAGTACGCTACAAACTGCCCGGAGAAAAAGACAGCAAGTTGATGGAACAAGCAATTCCCGTTGGCAGCAAACTGCTGGAGCAAGCCGATAAAGACACCCTACTTGCCCTTGCCGCAGCTTCCTATGCCCAAGCCCTGCGCGGCGGTGAATACAACGGCAAACTGGGCTGGAGCGACATCGAAAAAATGGCGCAGCAAGTCCAAGGCAACGATCCGTTTGAACTGAAATCGGAATTTCTCCAATTGGTACGCATTGCCGCCGGTAGCGAAAAGAAATCAGGTCCTTTGGTTAAAGAATAAAACCTGAAAAAGGCCGTCTGAAAAATATTCAGACGGCCTTTTAATTAAACTTTTTATTTTTCCGATTTCAACACCCGTTGACGGCGGGTTTCACTCAATACCATGCCCGCGCTGACGGAAACGTTCATGCTTTCTACCGTGCCAAACATCGGAATCGATACCAGCATATCGCAATGCTCGCGCGTCAGGCGGCGCATGCCTTCGCCTTCATTGCCCATTACCCAAGCCACGCTGTCAGGCAGGTCGCAGTGGTAAAGGTCGGAGTCGCCGCCCATGTCTGTGCCGACAATCCAAATGCCGTATTCTTTCAATTCACGCAAAGTACGGGCAAGATTGGTTACGGTAATATACGGCACAGTTTCCGCCGCGCCACAGGCAACTTTGCTGACGGTCGCATTCAGGCCGGCGCTTTTGTCTTTGGGCGCAATCACGGCATGTACACCCATCGCATCGGCAGTACGCAGGCACGCGCCAAGGTTGTGCGGGTCGGTAATACCGTCTAATACCAGCAAAAACGGCGGTTCGCTCAGGTTTTCCAACACATCTTCCAAATGAACATGGTTTTTGGAAGCATCGATAAATCCGACCACGCCCTGATGACGCGCCCCTTTGCTGATGGCATTCAGGCGGTCGGCATCAGCAAAATGCACGCGTACGTTTTCAGAGGCCGCTTTATCCAATACATCGCGGGTGCGCGCATCAGATTTGCCCTCTTGGATATAGAGTTCGGTAATCGATTTCGGGTTTTGCCACAAACGGGCATTGACGGCGTGAAAGCCATAGATGAGTCGTTGGTTTGCCATGTTTTTGCTTTATCAAAAAATTTAGATGGCCATTATAACAAGTAAGGCCGTCTGAAAATTTTTTATTTCATCAAATAACCGAGTATGCCCGAAGTGCCAACGCCGATTAATACCGTCACCAACATCGAAAACCGGCTGGCCACCAATACCGTCAAAGCAATGGCAATCAACTCATGCGGTTTGTCCGACACAAAATAAGGCGCAATTACAGAAATCAACACGCAGCCCGGCGCAGCCTCCATCACCACTTGCGCGCGACGGCTCAACATACGGTTGCGCAATGCAAAAAAGCCGATTAATCGGGTTGAATAAGTAACGGCCAACATGCTTAAAAACAGCAAAAACGATTGCAGCGACAACAAATCCTTCATTTTTGCTCTCCCCACACATACGCCGCCAACAAGCCCGACAACGTCCCGGCCGGAACATACCATGCGCCATCCACGGTCAAATAAGTTGCGCACGCCACAATCAAGCTGACAAACCAAGGGCGTGAAGCCGCAAAGCTCTTCCACATACCGCGCAGCAACACTAAAAACACCGCAGGAAACGCCATGCCGAAGCCCCAAGCCGCCACATCGCCGAACATCGGGCCGACTGCCGCGCCAAACGCCGCAAAACCAATCCACGTTACATACAAAATAAAACACACGCCGGCATAAAACGGCATATTGAATGCAGGCAAACCTGCCGCCTTACGCTTTTGAATTTCAGCAAATGCCATTGCCCAGCTTTCATCACACATAAAAAACAGCGCGGGCATCGCCTTTTTCAGCGGCATATCCCTCATATACGGCGCAATCGCCGCACCCATCAGGATATGGCGCGAATTAATCATAAACGTAACTGTTGCAATCAGCATAATTGGCAAAGGATTTGCCCACAAATTGACTGCGGCAAATTCCGAACCTCCGGCAAAGTTCATGCCCGTCATCAACAGCATTTCCAGCCAGCTCATGCCCTTTTGCCCGCCCTGCATGCCCAAAATCAGCGCCCACGGCAACAAGCCGATCAGCATGGGGGAACATTCTTTGATACCGCGCAGAAATTCCGATTGAGGAGAAGCAGTGTGATTCATTTTGATTGAAACGGTTTATTAAAAAGAAGCGACGTATTATAAAGCAGGCCGTCTGAACAAGGGTATAATACGGAAAAATTAGATTTATTTACGGAAACCAATATGACCCACACCGTCCATCTGCAGTTTGAAGAAATTGACAATACCGTGTTGCAACGCCTGTGCGGCGCGCTCGACAGCAATCTCGAAGCCTTAGGTAAAGCCCTTGATATCCAAATCAGCCGCCGCTTCGAACATTTCACCTTCATGGGCGAACTGGCACACGCCGGCCGCCGTGCCTTGCTGTCGCTTGCCGAAGCCGCAGAAAAAGGCGACTTAGACGACAACGCCATCAGCCTAGCGGCCGTTGAAGCCAAAACCGCAGATGAAAAACACGAAGAGAAACACCACGACCAACAATACTATTTCCGCACCAAACGCGGCAGCATCGGCGGCCGCACCCCGCGCCAAAACGGCTATATCCGCGCCTTGCTCAACCACGATGTCGTGTTCGGCTTAGGCCCTGCCGGTACGGGTAAGACCTATCTTGCCGTTGCCGCCGCCGTCGATGCCATGGAAAAACATCAAATCGAACGCATCGTTTTGGTGCGCCCAGCAGTCGAAGCAGGCGAAAAATTAGGCTTCCTGCCGGGCGATTTGGCGCAAAAAGTCGATCCCTACCTGCGACCGCTTTACGATGCGCTTTACGATTTGATGGGTTTCGACCGTGTAACCAAACTGATGGAAAAAGGTTTGATTGAAATTGCGCCGCTGGCCTATATGCGCGGCCGCACCTTAAATGGCGCGTATGTCATTTTGGACGAAGCGCAAAACACTACGCCCGAACAAATGAAAATGTTCCTGACCCGTATCGGCTTCGGTGCCAAAGCAGTCATTACCGGCGACATCAGCCAAATCGACCTGCCGCGCAACATCAAATCCGGCTTGAAAGATGCACGCGAAAAACTGCGCGATGTAGAAGGCCTGTATTTCCACACCTTCACCAGCGAAGACGTCGTCCGCCATCCTTTGGTGCAAAAAATCGTCGAAGCCTATGAAGCTGCCGAAGAACAAGCCGAAAAGAAAAACGGCGAATAATCTTTTCAAACACTTAAGGCCGTCTGAAAATCAAATTTCAGACGGCCTTACTACATCATTCTCCCCATAATACTGCTATAATCCGAAAATCAAGTAAAACAACGACTTCAAAAGGAAAAATATGACCCTCAAGCCACCCGTCCGAATTGCCGTTACCGGCGCGGCAGGCCAAATCGCCTACGCCACCCTCTTCCGTATCGCCGGCGGCATCATGCTCGGACGCGACCAACCCGTTATCCTACAGCTGCTCGACCTGCCGCAGGCACAACAGGCATTGCGCGGCGTGATTATGGAAATGCAGGATTGCGCCTTCCCGCTCCTTGCCGACATCTTCGCCACAGACGACCCCGAAGTCGCCTTCAAAGATGCCGACATCGCCCTCTTGATTGGAGCGCGCCCGCGTACGCAAGGCATGGAGCGCGCCGACTTGCTGCACGCCAATGGCGAAATTTTCAAAGTACAAGGCGCGGCGTTGAACAAAGTTGCCAATCGCAACGTTAAAGTCCTCGTTGTCGGCAACCCGGCCAATACCAACGCCTACATCGCCATGAAATCTGCACCCGACATCCCTCCGGAAAATTTTACCGCCCTGATGCGTCTCGACCATCACCGCGCCGTCAGCCAAATTGCCGAAAAAATCAACCGCCCGATTACTTCCATCGAGCAAATGTGTGTCTGGGGCAACCACAGCCCGACTATGTACGCCGACTACCGCTACGCCACCAGCAACGGCGAGTCCGTCCAAGACATGATTACCGAACCCGACTGGAACACCGAAGTCTTCATGCCGAAAATTGCCGGACGCGGTGCCGCCATTATTGCCGCACGCGGTTCATCATCCGCTGCCTCTGCCGCCAATGCCGCCATCTACCACCTGCGCGACTGGTTGCTCGGCAGCAGTGGTAAATGGATAACCATGGGCGTTCCATCCGACGGCTCTTACGGCATTCCCGAAGGTTTGATTTTTGGCTTCCCCGTCATTTGTGACGAAGGCAGCTACCGCATCGTCCAAGGCTTGGACTTGTCGGATGAATTCAGCCAAAAACGTATCGCCGCTACGCTGGCCGAATTGGAAGAAGAGCGTTCAGCCATCCAGGATCTACTCTAAAACAAAGGCCGTCTGAAAACCAAATTTCAGACGGCCTTTACTGTACAGCCTTATTCCGCCATATCAATACACAAATATTTCAATTCCAAATATTCGTCCACACCATATTTACTGCCTTCACGTCCCAAACCGCTGCGTTTTACGCCGCCAAACGGTGCTACTTCATTACTGATTAAGCCCGTATTGATGCCGACCATGCCGTATTCCAAGGCTTCGCCGACGCGCCATTGACGGGCGGTGTCAGAGGTAAAAAGGTAAGCTGCCAAACCGTATTCCGTATTGTTCGCAGCCTCGATAACTTCGGCTTCGGTTTCAAAACGGAACACCGGACACAAAGGTCCGAAGGTTTCCTCGCGAGCTACCGCCATTTGCGCCGTAACGCCGCTTAAAACAGTCGGCTCAAAAAATGTTCCGCCCAACGCGCTGCGTTTGCCGCCAGTCAGGCAAACCGCGCCTTTGGAGAGCGCGTCGGCGATGTGCTGCTCGACTTTCTCCACCGCTTTTTCCTCAATCAATGGCCCTTGGTTGACGCCTTCATCCAAGCCGTTGCCCAATTTGAGCGCAGCCACTTTTTCACTTAATTTGCTGCAAAATTCGTCGTAAATGCCGGATTGAGCGTAAACGCGGTTGGTGCAGACGCAGGTCTGACCGCTGTTGCGGAACTTGCTGGCCAGAGCGCCTTCAACGGCTTTGTCCAAATTGGCATCGTCAAACACGATAAACGGCGCATTGCCGCCCAGTTCCAAACTGAGTTTTTTAATGTCTGCCGCGCTGTCGGCAAAAATCTTCGCGCCGACTTCGGTTGAGCCAGTAAAGCTGATTTTGCGCACAGTCGGATTCGTGGCAAATTCATGGCTGATTTCCGAAGCACTACCGCTGACAACAGGCAACAAATCCTGCGGCACGCCGGCTTCATAAGCCAAAACGACCAATGCATACGCACTCAAAGGCGTGAGCGATGCAGGTTTAACTATCATCGCACAGCCCACCGCCAAAGCAGGCGCAGCCTTGCGCGCAATCATCGCAGACGGGAAGTTCCACGGCGTAATCGCAGCGGTAACGCCGACAGGCTGTTTCAGTACAACCAGTTTTTGCGACGCTTTCACACTTGTCAGCACATCGCCGTCAATCCGCCGCGCCTCTTCCGCAAACCAGCGCACAAACGAAGCCGCATAATCAATTTCACCACGCGCCTCAGTCAGGCTTTTGCCCTGCTCCATCGTCATGATACGCGCGAGTTCTTCTTTGTTTTCTTTAATCAAAAAATACCAGCGCCACAACACATCGGCCCGCTCCAACGCAGTTTTTGCCGCCCATAATTTTTGTGCCGCCTCTGCCTTTTGAATCAAAAGCTTCAGGCCGTCTGAATCAGTCTTACGGACAAACGCCAAAGCCTCACCTGTTGCAGGGTTATCAACTTTAATGGCATCTGGAATCGGAGAAAAGGAAATATCGGGATGATTGAGCAAACGTGCAAAATCTTTCATGAGAAACGACCTTTCTAAAACCGAGGATATACGTTCATTATCATATTCATACCATGAAAGCGCAACTGAATCGCAAAATAAGACAACAGCAAAGGTCGTCTGAATATCTTATAGCCGGCCTTTGCTTTAACGACATCATATCTATCTTAATAACGAATGAAATACGATTATTAATACCCTACCTCAAAAGGATAAGACACATGTATTACAACTATTTGCTATAATACAAAACTCATCTCGACCCTCATCTAAAATTCCATTTTCAGACGGCCTTTGTCTGTTTATAAGGCCGTCTGAAATATTTTCCGTCCATCCTCTTCTGCCGAACCATGATTCCATCTGATTTCATTGACGAGCTTTTGTCCAAAGTCGATATTGTCGATATTATCGACGAACAGGTTCCGCTGAAGAAAGGCGGGGCGAACTATATGGCCTGCTGTCCGTTTCATAAGGAAAAGACGCCATCGTTTTCGGTCAGCCCGACCAAGCAGTTTTACCATTGCTTCAGTTGCGGGGCTCATGGTTCGGCGATTGGTTTTGTGATGGAACATCAGGGGCTGTCGTTTCCGGAGGCGGTGCAGTTTTTGGCTGATCGCGTCGGTATGACAGTGCCTAAAGTTCGCGGGCAGGAAGACAACCCCGAAATCCGTGCCGAACGTAAAAAAAAGCAACAAACTTTGGAAGAAACGACGGCGGCGGCGGCGGATTTTTATGCGCAACAGTTGAAATTCAATCCGGTGGCGAAGGCTTATTTGGATAAGCGCGGCTTGAGTGCGGAAGTCATCGCGCATTATGGTTTGGGCTATGCGCCTGACGGTTGGCAACCTTTGGCGCAAGTATTCCAACCCTATCCGAATACTGCGTTAGTGGATACGGGTATGGTCATTGATAACGAAGGCAAACATTATGACCGCTTTCGCCATCGGGTTATGTTCCCCATCCGCAATCCTCGCGGACAGGTCATCGGCTTTGGTGGCCGCGTATTGGATGACTCCAAACCCAAATACCTGAATTCTCCCGATACCCCTTTGTTCGATAAAGGGAAAAACCTTTACGGGCTATATGAAGGGCGTGCTGCCGTAAAAGAGGCAGGACGGATTTTGGTGGTCGAAGGCTACATGGACGTGGTCGCATTGGCGCAGTTCGGCGTCGGCTACGGCGTAGCGGCTTTGGGTACGGCAACCACGGCGGAACACGTCAAAATCCTGATGCGTCAGGCCGACAGTATTTATTTTTGTTTTGATGGCGACAGCGCGGGACGTAAAGCGGCTTGGCGCGCGCTGGAAAATGCGTTACCGCAATTAAAAGACGATAAATCGCTGCATTTTCTATTCCTACCCGAAGAACACGACCCAGACAGCTACATCCGTGCCTATGGCAAGGCTCAATTTGAAGATGCCTTGTTAAACCAAAGCAAGCCCCTATCGGAATACTTTTGGGAACATCTTTCAGACGGCCTCAACCTCAATACGCAAGAAGGCAAAGCAGAATTGGTCAAAACCAGTTCTCCGCTTTTAGCGCAAATTACCGCGCCGGCATTGGGCTATCTCCTGAAACAAAAACTTAGTGAGTTGGTGGGTATTGATCCTGACAACCTCGCCCAGTTACTCGGACAAGAAGCGCCCAAGCGGCACGTCAAACAAAAAAGTTACAAACTGCCGCCTATTTCTGTCAAACAGCCAACCATGCTGACACTGGTTCAAAGACAGATACGAAGCCTCTTGATAAATCCGGCTTGGGCTTCATATATAGACCTGCCCGATTATCTGGCGTTAAGCGGCGATTTTGCCTGCCTTGCCAATTTGGCCGAAACCATCAAGCATCACGACACGACTCCTGCAACTGCACAAGTGTTTGAATATATGCGCGGTTCGCCCTATGAGGAAACCGTCAATCAAATCTTTTTATCGACCCTTCACTCTGAAGAAATGGAAGGGGATAACGAAGAAGATTGCGAAAGTTTCCAAATCGGCATGAAAAAGTTGTTAAATGAATTAAAATACAGTCAAATCGAAACTTTAAAGCAAAAAAGTATTCAAACTGGTTTGACTGAAAATGAAAAAAGACTATTGCTGTCGCTTTTGACGGCAAAGCAAAACTAACCCCTCAGGCCGTCTGAACAATCTAAACACACGCTGCGAAACATGACACGCAGAACACTCCATCTGTAATATTTTCAGACAGCCTCAGAGTATTAAAGTGAAATCTGATTTCACAACAAAAAGCTCTGCTCCGCCTTCAGGTACGGCCACATCACCGTAAACCGTCGGCATCCTATCAACCTAGAGAGCAATCCATGTCTAAAAACCAAAACTACGAAGAATACCAAGACCAAGATGACAACCGTCCCTTGAGTATCGAAGAGCAGCGCGCGCGTCTGCGCCAACTCATTATCATGGGTAAAGAACGCGGCTACATCACTTATTCTGAAATTAACGACGCTCTGCCCGACGATATGTCCGATGCCGAACAAATCGACAACATCGTCAGCATGATTTCCGGCTTGGGCATCCAAGTAACCGAGCAAGCCCCCGATGCTGAAGACATCCTCTTGAGCGACAACGCCGCCGCCATGACCGACGACGATGCTGTTGAAGAAGCCGAAGCAGCACTCTCCAGCGCAGATTCAGAATTCGGCCGCACAACCGACCCTGTGCGTATGTATATGCGTGAAATGGGGCAAGTCGATCTGTTGACGCGTGAAGACGAAATCATCATCGCCAAAAAAATCGAAAATGCACTGAAAAACATGGTGCAGGCAATCTCCGCCTGCCCGGGTTCGATTGCCGAAATTCTGGCGTTGATCGAGCAAGTCCGCAACGACGAAATCCGTGTGGATGAGGTCGTTGAAGCCATCATCGACCCTAATGAAGTTTTGTTGAACGAATTGGGCTTAGGTCATTTGGAAAATGCCAAACCTGATGATGAAGAAGGTGAAACCGATAGCGATGATGAAGATGGCGACGAGGAAGATGAAGACGATTCAGGTAACGACTCTGAAGCCATATCCGCCGCCCATTTAGCCGAACTGAAACAAAAAGTTTTGGAACACTTCGCCTTTATCGAGAGCGAATACGGCAAAATGATCAAGCAGTTGGAAAAACACGGCAGTCAGCACGCCAACTACCTGAAACACCGCGATGCCATTGCCAACAAACTGTTAGAAGTCCGTTTTGCCACACGTCAAATCGAAAATTTGAGCAGCAACCTACGCAGTCGCGTTGAAAACATCCGCAAACTCGAACGCGAAATCCGCGATATCTGTATCGACCGCGTACGTATGGAACGCGACTACTTCATCGAAAACTTCCTGCCTGCTATTACCGATTTGGAATGGGTTGAAAAAGAAGTAGCCAAAGGCCGTGTATGGGCAAACGCATTGGATCGTTTCCGCCACGCCATCCTAGAAAAACAAGCCGAGCTGGCCAATATGGAAACCGAAACCCGCATTTCCATCGAAGAGTTGAAAGAAATCAACAAAAACATGGTACTGAGCGAGAAAGAAACCTCAGCAGCCAAACAGGAAATGATTCAGGCCAACTTGCGTTTGGTTATTTCCATTGCCAAAAAATACACCAACCGCGGCTTGCAGTTCCTTGATTTGATTCAAGAGGGCAATATCGGTCTGATGAAAGCGGTGGACAAATTCGAATACCGTCGCGGCTACAAGTTCTCGACTTACGCCACATGGTGGATCCGTCAAGCGATTACCCGTTCCATCGCCGACCAAGCGCGTACCATCCGCATTCCGGTTCACATGATTGAAACCATCAACAAAATGAACCGTATCTCGCGCCAATACCTGCAAGAAACCGGTGAAGAACCTGATTCCGCCAAACTGGCCGAGTTGATGGAAATGCCGGAGGACAAAATCCGCAAAATCATGAAAATCGCCAAAGAGCCGATTTCCATGGAAACACCGATTGGCGACGACGACGATTCGCACTTGGGCGACTTCATCGAGGATGCCAACAACGTTGCGCCGGCAGAAGCTGCGATGTACACCAGCCTGCACGAAGTAACCAAAGAAATCCTCGAAAGCCTGACCCCGCGCGAAGCCAAAGTGTTGCGTATGCGTTTCGGTATCGATATGAATACCGACCACACTTTGGAAGAAGTCGGCAAACAATTTGACGTAACCCGCGAACGTATCCGTCAAATCGAAGCCAAAGCCCTGCGCAAGCTGCGCCATCCTACCCGCAGCGACCGCCTCCGCAGCTTCCTCGACAGCGAAGAAAACAAATCGTAAAAGCAAACCGCAGGTTGAAAGACCTGCGGTTTTTATTAAAATACAAAAAGGCCGTCTGAAAACCAAATCTCAAAAGATTTAATGGTTTCAGACGGCCTTAAATTTTATTCAGCCTCAGTGGTTTTCTTTTTTGGACGGCGGCGGCGACGTTTGGGTTTGCCGTCAGTTGATCCACTTTGTTTCTGACGTTTGCGCTCATTGGCCGCAGTCATTTGCTGACGGGTTTCCTCATCGGCATGCTGGAAAGTTGTCCACCAAGAAGCCATCTCTTTATCAACCTCGCCAACTTCGCTACGCAAAATCAGGAAGTCATAAGCGGCACGGAAACGGGCTTGAGCCAACAGACGATACGGGCGCGCACCGCGCATATTGTCGAATTGCGGCTGAAATTGCCAGATTTCACGCATGGTTGCAGAGAATCTTTGCGGTACGCCCCAACCTTTCTCCACCGTATCGCGCATGGTGTTCATCGCATCCATCAGCGCAGGGACAGGTTTTTGACCATGGCTTTGATTGCGTTGCCAAATGGCGTTTAGTGTCGGCCACAATACCGCCGCCAATACAAAACCGACAGAAACGGACTTATCCGCACGAAGACGCTCGTCGGTATTTTTCAAAGCCAACATAATCATACGTTTGTCGGCTGCTTCGGCAGTTTTCAAGGCATCTAAAAGCGGATGGATGCCTTCGGGAATACCCAACTCGTTCAACCGTTTCAAACAGGCACGGGAATGGCCGGAAAACAGGATTTTCATGATTTCGTCAAAAAGACGGGCCACCGGTTCATTTTTCAGACGGCCTGCGTATTCGGCAATCGGCAAAGCCGTTTGCTCTTCCACTTCAAAGCCCAACTTACCCGACAAACGGACGGCGCGAAGAATACGGACGGGATCTTCCTGATAGCGTTCAGCAGGATTACCTATCATCACCAATTTCTTATCGGCAACATCAGCCACGCCTTGATGGAAATCCCAAATTTCCTCTTTAATCGGGTCGTAATACAGCGCATTGCAAGTAAAATCGCGGCGCATGGCATCTTCTTCAATGCTGCCGTAAGTATTGTCCTTCATAATGCGGCCTTGCGCATTTTGCTGAACCTTATCGCCACCGCGAAACGTCGTCACTTCAATAGTTTCAGGACCAATCATCACATGAACGATTTGAAAGCGGCGGCCGATAATGCGGCTGCGGCGGAATATTTTACGGATTTGCTCCGGCGTGGCATCGGTTGCAATATCAAAATCTTTGGGTTCAACCCCGAGCAACAAATCCCGAACGGCTCCCCCTACAACATAAGCCTGAAAACCGGCTTCATGCAGGCGTTTGGCAATTTTCTCAGCGGCAAAGCTCAACATATCCGCATGGATACCATGTTGCTCAAGCGGAATAATCTCCTTTTCGGGCAACGACTTGACGTGTTTTTTAGGCAACACTTTATGCAGCCATTTTTTTAACATAAGCAGCTCTTTTCACGATAAAAAAGGCCGTCTGAAACTTGTCCGGCTTAAGCCTTTGCACAATATCCTGCCGTAGATTAAAGACAAAACATTGAGCAAAGGCTTCAGACAGCCTAAAAAAGACGTGCCATTATACCTTATGGAAGTTCGATTAATTAGCGTATTGGCAAAAAATATCGGCTATAATGACGGTCTGACAACGATTCAGGCAAAACATCATGTACCACTACAAATCCGAAGCTACCCAATTCCTCGACAAACTCATGTCCGACCATCCCGAATTAGAAGCGCAACGCCTCGAAAACCGCCATTTACTGTGGGATGTAACCCTTAATCCGGCCGAACAGGCTGAATTTGAAGCGGCCAAAGTCAACAAAAAACCTTACACCTACTATCAAGACTAACCCGTATCGGTATGACGACCAACACCCACAATACCGATCCGGCGTTACAGCAGTACCTCAACAGCATCGGTCAGCACGAACATCCCGTTTTGACCGCATTGCGTGAGCGTACCCAATCACATCGTCTGGGAAAGATGGCCATCGCCCAAGAGCAGGCAGCCATGTTGGTGTGGTTGGCCAAATTATTGAATGCTAAAAAATATTTGGAAGTTGGTGTCTTTACCGGTTACAGCAGCACCGCCATGGCGCTTTCCCTCCCCGAAGACGGCAAAATCACGGCTTGCGACATTAATGTAACCTTTACCGATATTGCCCGAGAAACATGGCAGGCAGCAGGTATAGCGCATAAAATCTCGCTTCATCTGCAACCAGCTTTGCTGACTTTGGACGATTTGATTGCGCAAGGCGAATCGGAAAGCTACGACTTGGCACTTATCGATGCCGACAAACCGCCTACGCCAAAATATTTCGAACGCTGTTTGCAACTGGTACGGAGTGGCGGCGTGATTGCCATCGATAATATCTTGTTGGGTGGGCGCGTCATGAATGAAGCTGCCGAAAATGATCCGCCAAGCTTGGATATCCTGCGCCATTTCAACCAAAATCTGCCGCGCGATACACGCATTATTCCCATTACCCTGCCTGTCGGCGACGGTTTGACACTGCTACTAAAAAAATAAAACGACACAATCCGATGAAAACATTATCACATTCCCTGTTTCTTTTGCCGCTTACTCTATTGGCCACATCGTGCGCCGTTTCCCATCCTCTTCAACCAGCCGATAATCCTAACTTCGTCCTGCCGGATATTCCGCGTGAGCCTTTGCCTGAAAAAAGTATTCCCTATCCGCGTTTGGACGCACAAACCCAGATTGACCACTTAGGTATACAAATTGCCCGACTGGAACGCACGGTTGAAGAATTAAATCAACGCTTGCACACATTGGAACAACAACGGACTATCAAACGTCCGACTACTTCTGCTTCCAATCCCAAAGCCCAGCGATTGGACGACCGCAAGCTGAAAATGAACTATTTGGCAAATGGCGGCGGCGTGCCGTCTGAAACAGACTCAGCCGCACAAAACGAATTACGCCTTTATAATCAGGCGCAAAAATACTATCAGCGTAACAACTATTCCGCCGCAGTGGCCATTTTGAAAGAGGCTGACGGCGGCAATGGCAGCGAAATTGCCCGCCGCAATATGTACCTGCTCCTGCAAAGCCAACAACGTCTGGGCAACTGCGAATCCGTTATCGAAATCGGCAACCGCTACGCCAACCGATTCCGCAACAGCCCGCAAGCTCCCGATGCCATGTACAGCATCGGCCAATGCCAATACAAACTGCAACAAAAAGACATCGCCCGCAGCACATGGCGCAAACTGATACAAAGCTTCCCCAACAGCGAAGCGGCAAAACGCGCTTCCATCAGTCTCAAACAAAGATAAACGTTCAGACGGCCTTGTCATCCCCAAGGCCGTCTGAATATTTTTTTACCCTTAATCCATTCAAGCAAAAGGAACTCTTCATGATCCAAGTCGGCATTATTATGGGCAGCAACAGCGATTGGCCGGTGATGCAGCAGGCAGCACAATTTCTCAAAGAATTCGGCGTTGAATACGAAGCGCGTGTCGTCTCTGCACACCGTACGCCTGATTTGATGTTTGAATACGCCGAAACCGCACGCGAACGCGGCATCAAAGCCATCATTGCCGGCGCAGGCGGCGCAGCGCATTTGCCAGGCATGGTTGCAGCCAAAACCACGGTGCCCGTCTTGGGTGTTCCCGTGCCCAGCAAATATCTGCGCGGCGAAGACTCCCTGCTTTCGATTGTACAAATGCCCAAAGGCGTTCCTGTTGCCACATTTGCCATTGGCGAAGCCGGTGCGGCCAATGCAGCGCTGTTTGCTATTTCACTTTTGGCCAATGAAAATCCTGAATTGGCTGAAAAATTGGCGGCTTTCCGTGCCAAACAAGAGCAAACCGTTCTAGCCATGGAATTGCCTGAAGCATAACTGACAAAGGCCGTCTGAAAGTTGTAAAGGGAAACTTTGATTTCGTTTTACGATTGTTTAGACGGCCTTAGTGTTTTATCAAATTGAATTAATGCCATGAAAACCCTAGCATTCATCCTACTCTCCACCCTGCTTTGCGCCTGCCAAAGCCCAAGTACTCCTACTCAATCAACTGCCATCCCATCTCAGCAACAAGCCCAAGATACAAATGGAAACCTGATTATCTTCTATGATGCCCAAACCGGTTCTGCGCCATTGCTAAAAGCAGTGAAAACCTCGGGTGCAAGTTTGATTTATGAATACAAAAACCTGAACGGCATTGCTATTCGTCCGTCTTCCAAGACCAAGATTGAAGATGCCATTGCCTATTTCAAAAAAATAAATGGCGTATTGTCGGTCGAACAAGACCGACTGCTTAAACTTCAATAAATAAACTATTTTCTAACCAAATAAAAAAGGCCGTCTGAAACGTATCACTACGATTTCAGACGGCCTTAACCTTTTCAATAAATTAAATCATGCCTCTGCCTTGCGCTTTTGGCTTGGCTTGGCCGAATTCCAATTTACTCAGCGCAGATAAATAGGCTTTGGCAGTTGCCACCAATACGTCGGTATCCGCACCTTGGCCGTTGACCACACGGTCGCCACGTTGCAGGCGGACGGAAGTTTCGCCTTGGCTTTCTGTACCTTGAGTTACCGCATTGACAGAGTAAATCTGCAAGGTTGCGCCACTTTGTGCTACGCTTTCAATGGCTTTGAAGATGGCATCAACAGGGCCTGAGCCGCTAGCGGAAGCGTGTTTTTCTTCACCGCGAATACTGAACACAATATCGGCGCGCGGCTCTTCACCAGTTTCAGTGCTGATTTTTTGGGAAATGAATTTGTAGCTTTCGGTATTCATATTGCCCATTTCGTCAGACACCAAAGCGTGCAGGTCTTCATCAAAGATTTCGCGTTTCTTATCCGCCAGCTCTTTGAAGCGTGCAAATGCCGCATTCAACGCCTCTTCACTTTCCAACTCAATACCCAAATCTGCCAGCTTGGTTTTGAAAGCATTACGGCCGGAGAGTTTACCCAAAGTCAGGCGGTTGGTTGACCAGCCAACTGATTCGGCAGTCATGATTTCATAGGTTTCAGGGTGTTTCAACACGCCGTCTTGGTGGATGCCTGATTCGTGTGCAAAGGCGTTTGCGCCGACTACTGCTTTATTTGGCTGAATCGGATAGCCGGTAATAGTAGATACCAGTTTGGATACTGGCACGATTTGCGTGGTATCAATGCCGGTTTCCAAGCCGAAAAGGTCGTGGCGCACTTTCAACGCCATCACGATTTCTTCAAGGCTGGCATTACCCGCACGTTCACCCAAACCGTTGATGGTACATTCCACCTGGCGCACGCCTGCCTGAACAGCGGCCAGCGAGTTGGCAACCGCCATACCCAAGTCGTTGTGGCAGTGGGTCGACCAGACTACTTTGTCGCCGTTGGGCACGCTTTTGATGATGTTACTGATACGCTCGTACCATACGGAAGGGATGGAGTAGCCGACAGTATCGGGAATATTGATGGTGGTTGCGCCTGCCTCGATAACCGCCGTAAAGATTTTGGCGAGAAAGTCCAAATCCGAACGCACGGCGTCTTCGGCGGAAAATTCCACATCGTCAGTATATTCTTTGGCAATTTTTACCGCTTTGACCGCCGCATCGATGACCTGCTGCGGCTTCATTTTCAGTTTGTGCTCCATGTGGATGGGGCTGGTGGCGATAAAAGTGTGAATACGTTTTTTCGGAGCAGGGGAAACAGCTTCGCCTGCTTTGCGCACATCGTTTTCAACGGCACGCGCCAATGAGCAAACTGTAGATTTAGTAATGATTTTGGCAATCGCATTAACCGATTCAAAATCGCCCGGACTGGCTGCTGCAAAACCTGCCTCAATCACATCGACACCCATCTTTTCCAACTGGCGGGCAATACGGATTTTCTCCTCTTTGGTCATGGATGCGCCGGGGGACTGCTCACCGTCGCGCATGGTGGTATCGAAAATGATAACGCGGTTGGTTTGTGTCATTTCTGTTCTCTCCAGAGATTCATTTTTTTGTAAAAAAGCATTCAAATCAAGCGGTCTGCCTTGCGCTTCCGCCAAAGCGGTCAGTTTTTGCAACTGAGCCAAAGGCAGGGACCCGCGTGTACGCCATTTGTAGATAGCCGCTGTGGTCGCAGCATTTTCCGGGTCGTGCTGTTTCAGAGCTTCGGCCAGCGCGTTTACGCCGCCAAAATAGGCAACCAAACGGTCAATGTCTAATTGCATGATGTTCCTTGTCCAAATCTGATTAAGATTATTGTGTTCTGGTTTTGCATTATACTCATTTTAGACAAAACGACAATCTATTTTTATCAAAATATTGGTATAAATTTTAAAACTTGAGAAATTTTTATACATTTTGTCTAATTTGGACTATTAAAAGCTCCTCTCAAACCGAACACATCCTAAATATAGTAAACTAATCCCCTATTTCCCCGATTTGAAACACATTATGCCCCATACCATCCCTACCAACCGCTCCGACATCGAATGGCGCAACGAAAGTACACAAAAGCCACCCAAGCAGGCGGTTTACATACAAGAAGCAGGCGCAACAGAAATCTTAAAAAATGCCCACGCGCAAACTGCAACTGTTTGGACTGGCGATTTTCACAATGCCAAGCAAGTCTTATCTGCAATGAAAAAACGTATCCGCAGGCCGTCTGAAAAAAAGAAAGGCGCACCTGCCGATATTCAGACAGCCTTTCATGCCCACCGTATGAAACAGGCGCAACAAAGCCGTTTGCTCAATATGCTTGCCATCGAAATCCAACCTAATTTTCAACTGGACAATGCACGCGCACCCGACATCTACGCCGCCTTGTGCGATGTTTACGACACACTAAACGACAAACCGTTTCTTTTGCCGCTAAATCAATTATTGGGTTTTATCGGTGCACACGAATGGCACAAAAAAGGCATAGACATTCCTCAGCTTGATGGAAAAATCCATGTTCCTTTCGGCGTATTCTCTCCACTGCGCGGCGAGTATTTGGATTTAATCACACAAGCCCCACTCGCTCCCCATATTCAGACGGCCTTTGACATCGGCACCGGCTCAGGTGTTATTGCCGCAATTTTGGCCAAGCGAGGCATACCCGACATCATTGCCACAGACACCAACCCAAAAGCAATAGCCTGCGCCACAGCAAACCTTGAGCGTCTAAGCCTGGATAAAGCTGTCAACATCCAATCGATTGATTTATTTCCCGAAACTTGCGCCGACCTTATCGTCTGCAATCCGCCTTGGCTGCCGGCAAAACCGACCTCTGCCATCGAGACCGCCCTTTACGACCCCAATCATGCCATGTTAACCGCGTTCCTCAACGGCGTACGCCAGCACTTAAATCCAAACGGCGAAGCCTGGTTAATTATTTCCGACTTGGCAGAACACTTACATTTGCGCAACAAAGACTTTCTAAACCAATGCTTTCAGACGGCCTCACTCAATGTAGTCGATATTTTGAAAACTAAACCGCAACACAAAAAAGCAATAGATGAATCCGATCCTTTGGCGTTTGCCAGAAACAAGGAAACTACTTATCTATACCGTTTGAAAGCGATATAAAATCAAGGCCGTCTGAACATTCGGACGGCCTTTAAGCATTTTTATAAAAGAAAACGGCATATCCGTAAAGATATGCCGTCGATGGGAGCAGGGACTGCTATATTTGGCAGTGGTTTGTGTTTTAGTCCTCTTGCGCCGCTGTTTGCAGGTAGTTTGGCAAACCAACTTTACCAATCAATTCCTGCTGAGTTTCAAGCCAGTCGATGTGTTCTTCGTTGATGTCTTTTTGTTTTTCCAACAAATCACGGCTGACATAGTCTTGTTGCTCTTCTGCAAGAGCGATGGCTGCAACCAGAGTATCATGTTTTTCATACTCTTTTTTCAGATCGCAGGCAATGATTTCTTCGGTAGATTCACCGATCAACAGTTTACCCAATTCTTGCAGATTAGGCAGACCTTCCAAGAACAAAATACGCTCGATTAAATCGTCTGCGGATTTCATCTCGCGGATGGATTGTTTGAAGAAGTGTTCGCCCAATTCTTCAAAGCCCCAGTTTTTCAAAATGCGGGCATGCAGGAAGTATTGGTTAATGGTAATCAGCAACAAACCTAAGTTTTTGTTCAGCTCGCGAATAACTAAGCGATCGCCTTTCATATTCAGCTCCTTAATATGTTATACGCTAGATTACAGTTGGCTTTGGTAGTAGTTGCCTTCGCCGACCAATTCGATCAGACGCAGTTGTTGTTCCAACCAGTGAGCGTGATCTTCTTCAGTGTCTTTCAGTTGGGCAATCATCAAATCGCGGGTAACGTAGTCTTGAGCTTCTTCGCACAATTTGATGCCTTTTTTCAGCGCATCGCGTACTTCGTATTCAGTGTTCAAGTCTGCTTTCAGACAAGAGATTACGTCAGTACCGATGTTCAGTTCGGCACGTGTCATTTTAGGAGTACCGCCCAACATCAGGATACGACGGATGAAGTCTTCGGCGTGAGTGGTTTCTTCTTCCATCTCGTGGTTCAAACGTTCGAACAGTTTGGTGTAACCCCATTCAGAGTACAGGCGAGAGTGGATAAAATATTGGTCGCGAGCAGCCAACTCACCAGACAATAATTCGTTCATGTAATCAATAACTGCTTGGTTGCCTTGCATAATTCTTTCTCTTTCTTTTAAAAGTTGATAATCACGAAATGAAGATTCGTGTGTTGTTATGGAACGAGGTAATTGTATGCACAAGAAGCACTTTTGACAAATTTTCTATTTAAAATACAAACAATTATCAAAAAAGTTAACCAGCCAAAAAGGCCGTCTGAAAAATTAATCCCCTGTTTTTAATGACAATTTTTTGACATTAGTATTAAGAATCCATTGCATCATTCAAAAACATTTACATTTGTTAACCATAAATAAAAGCAAATAATCCAACAAAATCAATCAAATTTAATTATGAATTATTCTCAACTGCTTTTGCCTCATTTTTTTGAATCTTCTACTCCGTCAATACTTAGGAATCGTGCTATAATCGCCAGTTATCTTTTTTTTAAGCACCTAGCTGAAACACATAAATTATCATGAAACAAATCCGCAATATTGCCATCATCGCCCACGTCGACCATGGCAAAACCACATTAGTTGACCAGTTGCTGCGTCAGTCCGGTACATTCCGTTCCAACCAGCAAGTCGAAGAACGCGTCATGGACAGCAACGATCTTGAAAAAGAACGCGGCATTACCATTCTCGCTAAAAATACCGCCATCGAATACGAAGGCTACCACATTAACATCGTAGATACCCCGGGACACGCTGATTTTGGTGGCGAGGTGGAACGTGTATTGGGCATGGTTGACTGCGTCGTACTGTTGGTTGACGCACAAGAAGGCCCTATGCCGCAAACCCGTTTCGTGACCAAAAAAGCCTTGGCTTTGGGTCTTAAACCTATCGTTGTTATCAACAAAATCGACAAACCATCTGCCCGTCCAAGCTGGGTTATCGACCAAACATTCGAATTGTTCGACAACTTGGGCGCAACCGACGAACAATTGGACTTCCCTATCGTCTATGCTTCCGGCCTGTCCGGCTTTGCCAAACTGGATGAAAACGACGAGAGCAGCGACATGCGCCCTCTGTTCGAGACCATTTTGAAACACACGCCTGCACCAAGCGGCAGCGCGGACAAAACGCTGCAACTGCAAATTTCCCAACTGGACTACGACAACTACACCGGCCGCCTCGGCATCGGCCGCATCCTGAACGGCCGCATCAAACCCGGCCAAGTCGTTGCCGTCATGAATCATGAAGAACAAGTCGCCCAAGGCCGCATCAACCAGCTGTTGGGCTTCCAAGGCTTGGAACGCGTACCTTTGGAAGAAGCTGAGGCCGGTGACATCGTGATTATTTCTGGCATTGAAGACATCGGTATCGGCGTAACCATTACCGACAAAGACAATCCCAAAGGCTTGCCTATGTTGAGCGTGGACGAGCCGACCCTGACCATGGACTTTATGGTCAACACTTCTCCTCTTGCCGGTACTGAAGGCAAATTCGTGACTTCCCGCCAAATCCGCGACCGCCTGCAAAAAGAATTGCTGACCAACGTTGCCCTGCGTGTTGAAGATACAGCCGATGCCGACGTTTTCCGCGTTTCTGGCCGCGGCGAATTGCACTTGACCATTTTGTTGGAAAACATGCGCCGCGAAGGCTTTGAATTGGCAGTCGGCAAACCGCGCGTGGTATTCCGTGAAATTGACGGTCAAAAATGCGAGCCTTACGAAAATCTGACTGTGGATGTGCCGGATGAAAACCAAGGCGCGGTCATGGAAGAACTCGGCCGCCGCCGTGGCGAATTGACCAATATGGAAAGCGACGGTAACGGTCGTACACGTTTGGAATACCATATTCCTGCACGCGGCCTGATCGGTTTCCAAGGTGAATTTATGACCTTGACCCGCGGTACCGGCTTGATGAGCCACGTTTTTGACGACTATGCTCCGGTTAAACCTGATATGCCAGGTCGTCACAACGGCGTCCTGGTTTCTCAAGAGCAAGGTGAAGCTGTTGCTTACGCCCTGTGGAACTTGGAAGACCGCGGCCGTATGTTCGTTTCTCCAAACGACAAAGTCTACGAAGGTATGATTATTGGTATTCACAGCCGCGACAACGACTTGGTGGTAAACCCTCTGAAAGGTAAAAAACTGACCAACGTCCGCGCCAGCGGTACAGATGAAGCCGTGCGCCTGACTACGCCTATCAAATTGACTTTGGAAGGTGCAGTTGAGTTCATCGACGATGACGAACTGGTTGAAATCACGCCACAATCCATCCGCCTGCGTAAACGCTACCTGAGCGAATTGGAACGTCGCCGTCATTTCAAAAAACTGGACTAATTCTGTTTGATTGATACGTTTTAAAATTGAGGCCGTCTGAAAAGTGTTTTGGAAATCCTAGATTTCATTTTTACACTTTCAGACGGCCTTTTATCATCTGTTCAAATAAAGTAAATCGGCATTTCTTCCGCTTGTACTGCTGCTTCATCAGCGCGATCATTCTTACGATATTGCCCCGGCGATATCCCATATTGCTTTTTAAATGCCTTGCCAAAATGCGTTTCCGATTGAAAACCCACCGAGAGCGCAACCGATAAAACCGAATCGGCTGTCTGCTTTAACAATAACGCCCCCTGCTGCAAGCGGATACTGTTTACAAAAGCATGAGGGCTTGTTCCCGTCTGCTGCTTAAATACCCGCATCAACTGGGCGCGAGATAAGTTGGCCATCTCGGTCATTTTCTCGATATTCCATTCCTCTTCCGGCTTATCCACTACTGCCTGAAGCAAATTCCGCAAACGTTTGTCCTGCCAACCATTCAGCAAACCGCTTAATTGCGCTGCCCCATTTTTCTCCAGGCTGGCTCGAAGTAGAAATACCAGCAACACCGAAGCCAATGCGTTCACGACCGCTACCGAGCCGGACAAAGCCTGACCGCTCTCATATTGCAACAATGCCACCAAATACTGTAAAGAAGGATGGTTGATATTCAGCAAAACAGTATCAGGCAGTCCCGCCATAATATCCGCCTGCGCTTCATATTCAAACCGCGCGCAGAAAAGATGCAAAGCCGCATCGCCTCCTGCATGACTCTGCTTGACTTTAAATGCGCCTTTTTCACTCGTCAGCACGCTGACACCGAGATTTTCACAACTGCTGTCGTTGCTCAAAGTATGCCCTACGCTGCGCGGAAAAAAAATGATATCCCCCGCACTCAGCAGCCTAGCCTCTTGCTCCCCATCAATTCGGATATAACCCGAACCGGCAGTTACGATATGTACCAAACCATGCGCACGCTTTGGTTCATGCCGCACATACCATTCCCCCCGAAAAAGACATTGAACATCCACGCTGCCTTTTACCTGCGCCAATTCGACCAGCCTATCCAAAATATCCATAGTGTTTTTTACCAATAAATGAGATGTTTTGACGATTTAAATCTTCAAATTATTGCAATAATACACACACCAAATACAAACGGATAGGATTTTTTATCTTATCCACTCACATTAAGAAAGGACATATCATGTTTAAAGACTGGCCTGAACATACCGCCTTGGTAAAAAAAGCATTCGGCGAATTGGGTAAAAACCATCCTAAAATGCTGCAAGCCTACGGCGTACTGGATCAAGCAGCCGCTGCCGAAGCACTGGATGCCAAAACACGCGAACTGATTGCCATTGCCGTTGCTATTACCACACGTTGCGAAAGCTGTATTAGCGTGCATGCAGCCGCCGCAGCCAAAGCAGGTGCAACCGAAAGTGAAATCGCCGGCGCATTGGCCACTGCTATCGCCCTGAACGCTGGTGCCGCTTATACCTACGCTTTACGCGCTTTGGAAGCAGTAGAAACCCAACGCTAATCGGTTTGTAAAATCAGGCCGTCTGAAAGCCAACTCCCCTTTCAGACGGCCTGATGAAATGCTAAACTGATAAAGTTATCATATTGTTTTCTGTCTAATAGGAGATTGAACCATGAAGAAACTGCTGACCGCCGTACTTTTTGCCGCCGCTGTTGCCACTCCTTTGGCCGCTTCCGCTGCCTCTATGCCTAAAGTTGAAAAAATTGCGGCACAGCCTGCAAAAGCAAAAGGCGTTTGGATTGATGTCCGCTCTGCCGAAGAATTTAAAGAAGGCCATTTGCAAGGTGCGCTCAATATTCCGCATGACCAAATCGTTGACCGCATCAAATCCGTCAGCCCGGATAAAAACGCACCGGTAAACCTCTACTGCCGCAGCGGCCGCCGTGCAGAAGCCGCGCTGACTGAGCTGAAAAAAGCCGGCTACACCAACGTAACCAACCATGGCGGTTATGAAGACTTGGTGAAAAAAGGTTTGAAATAAATCTAGTTGATTTTAAAAAGGCCGTCTGAAACTTTTCAGACGGCCTTTATTGCATTACAGACAGCAACTTCCAAATCTCAAACGTTTGCTGAGACCGGTTTCGTGAATTAATTGTTTGATAACCAAAATATTGGTGTTATCGGCCAACGCGCGAATGCTGTGCGCTTCCATCGGCTCAAGACGGATAACTTGCAAGCCTTCGGTTTGCAAAACTTCGTCCACCGTTTTGATTTCGGCTTTGCCGTTTAAAACCAAAAGCAAAATAATCGCATCCGCCTCATATGCCGGAATTTCATTATTCTTCTGCAGTGAAAGCTGAACAATCTCCTGATTGCCGTCTGAAGCAATCACGCCGCCCAATAAAGCTTTGGGGTCTAACTCATAATGTTTCATTATTATCCTTTCCGCCCAAACGTTGCCGATTCGTGGACAATCGCTCAAGCAAACCAGTACAATACCGTCCATCTTACCGATAGACACAATATTGTCACATGAACATATTAATCTCAAACGACGATGGTTATCTTGCGCCCGGTTTGGCTGTTTTGGCAAGAGTGTGTGCAGAATTTGCCAATGTCAGGGTGGTTGCGCCCGAACGCGATCGCAGCGGCGTCAGCAATTCCCTGACTCTAGACCGTCCTTTACAACTGAAACAGGCGGAAAACGGGTTTTACTATGTGAACGGCACCCCCACCGATTGCATTCATGTCGGCCAGCATGCCCTTGCCGACTTCAAACCCAACTTAGTCTTGTCCGGCATTAACAACGGCGCAAATATGGGCGACGATACGCTTTATTCCGGTACGGTTGCCGCCGCGACTGAAGCCTATTTAATGGGCATTCCCGCCATTGCTTTTTCGCTTGCCGACTCCAGCGGCCGTTATTGGGAAACCGCGGAAAAAGCCGCTTGGATACTGCTTTCCTACTTTCTCAAACGCCCTATTTCCAAACCCATCTTATGGAACATCAATATCCCTGCCGTCGCACCTGAGGATATCCAAGGCATAAAAATTACACGGCTCGGCCGTCGTCATCATGAACAAAGCATTGTTCCCATGTATAATCCACGTGGCGAACAAATTTATTGGATTGGGCCGGTCGGCGATGTTTCCGACAGCGAAGAAGGTACCGACTTTGGCGAATGCGCGTCCGGCTTCATCACGATTACCCCCCTGCAAGTCGATTTGACTGCCTACGGACAAATGGAGCAAACCGCTTCCTTTTGGTCAGAAATCCCTGCGCCTTAACAGTCCCTAACAGCCGAACACTTGAGAAACAAGCATATTTTTATTATGATATGCCTCGACGAGAACAATTACCCGAATACGAAAGTCATTAACATGTTGAAAAAAAGTGTATCTTATGCCGGATCGGCAGCTTTGGTTTTATTACTTGCAGCCTGTGCCAGCCAACAACCGGCTCCTGTAGTCGTCGGCACACAAAGCGGTGGTTCAACAACAAGCTCTACCGCTGACAATCCTTACGGTGCAGCGCCTTACAATACCAACACCAGCCCAGCGGCAGATGCTCCATACACTCCGCCGGTAAGTACACCTGCTCCAACGTACAACAGCGGCAGCACCGGCACTTACACGCCTTCTTATGCGCCTGTTGATATTAATGCAGCGACACATACCGTTGTTCGTGGTGATACCGTTTACAACATCTCCAAACGCTACAACATTACCCAAGACAATCTGCGTGCATGGAATAACTTGGCCGACAACACCATCAGCATTGGTCAAACCCTCCGTGTGAAACCTGAAGGCTACGTTGCACCTGCAGCTTCTGCAAGCAAACCTTCTACTCCAACAACTACAACTACTGCTCCGACTCCAAGCACGCCTGCCAATACACCGACCGTATCTACCGGCAGCAGCCGCAACGTCAGCGGCATCACATGGCAGCGTCCGACTACCGGTAACGTTATCGCCAACTTCGGCGGCAGCAACAAAGGTGTGGATATCGCCGGTACGCAAGGCCAGCCTGTTGTTGCAGCGGCAGACGGTAAAGTCGTTTACGCAGGCTCAGGCTTGCGCGGTTACGGCAACTTGGTCATCATCCAACACAACTCCTCATTCTTGAGCGCATACGGTCACAACCAACGCCTGCTGGTTAATGAAAACCAAACCGTGAAACGCGGTCAAACCATTGCGCACATGGGTAATACCGATGCATCCCGCACTCAGTTGCACTTTGAAATCCGTCAAAACGGCAAACCAGTCAATCCGGCAAATTATGTTGCCTTCTAAGCTGATTCAAGCAACCTAATTTCAATTCAATCCCTGCCTAAATATCATTTAGGTAGGGATTGTTTGTACCGGTTTCCCATGAAATTTCATCTTCCTCTTCTTTATACCCTGCTATTGGGCGGTTGCGCCGCGTTTTTGCCATCATTGGACGAACGCACCCAAAGCAGTTATCTTGACATCCCTTCAACGCCGCGACTGGACAGCGCCTTAGGTATTCCTTCTACCCCCTCCAAGGCCGATATTTCCCATATCTATCTGCTGAACGATGCCCATGAAGCCTTTGTTGCCCGAGCAGCCTTAATTGAAGCCGCCGACCATACTCTTGATTTGCAGTACTATATCTGGCACAACGACATCTCCGGCAAGCTTTTGTTCAACCTGATTCATCGCGCGGCCGAACGCGGCGTCCGTGTGCGTTTGCTTCTGGACGACAACAACACCAACGGCATGGATGATCTCCTGCTGGCACTCGACAATCATCCCAATATCGAAGTCCGTCTGTTTAATCCCTTCATTTTCAGAAAATGGCGTGCGCTCGGCTACGTTGCCGACTTTCCGCGACTTAACCGCCGAATGCACAACAAATCCTTTACCGCCGACAACCGTGCCACCATTTTGGGCGGACGCAATATCGGCGACGAATATTTTAAGGTTAACGACGATACCATCTTTGCCGACCTCGATATCCTCGCAACAGGACGCGTAGTAACAGAAGTGTCCCAAGACTTCGACCGCTACTGGGCAAGCCATTCCGCCTACAATGCAAGTAGCATAATCAAACGGGGAAACCTGCAAAAAGGACTAGCCGAACTTAATTACACCGACCAAGATAAAAACCAAACGCTCATCCGCTACCGTCAAAGCATTGAACACTCCAACCTCTATCAAAAAATACAGAGCAACCTTATGGAGTGGCAAAGTGTCAGCACACGCCTGATCAGCGATGACCCGGCCAAAGGCTTAGACCGTGACCGGCATAAACCGCCTATTTCCGAACGCCTACAAGACGCCCTCAAGCAACCTGAAAAAAGCGTTTACCTTGTCTCACCCTATTTTGTGCCCACAAAATCGGGCGTTAAAGCCATAGAAAAGCTGATTCACAACGGCGTGGACGTTACCGTTTTGACCAATTCGCTCCAAGCAACCGACGTTGCCGCCGTCCATTCCGGCTACGTCAAATACCGCAAGCCCTTGCTTAAAGCTGGGGTCAAACTCTATGAGCTCCAGCCCAACCACGCCGTTCCGACCTCCAAAGACCGCGGCTTGACCGGTAGCTCCGCCACCAGCTTGCACGCCAAAACATTCATCGTGGACGAGAAACGCATTTTCATCGGCTCATTCAACCTCGACCCACGTTCCGCACGCCTCAATACCGAAATGGGTGTCGTCATCGAAAGTCCCCAAATCGCAGGCCAAATGCAGCGCACCCTCGTTACGACCACCCCAAACTACGCCTATCAGGTAACGCTTGGCAATTACAATAAACTATACTGGTATGACCCAAGTGAAAAACGAACTTACGCACAAGAACCAGAAGCCAAATTCTGGAAACGGGTTACTTCAAAAATCCTGTCCATCCTGCCCATAGAAGGATTATTATAGAGACCGTCTGAAAACATAAATCATGCGACCGGAGAAATTCACCATGTCTCGACTCATCTGCAAAACCCTATTTGTTTGTACCACCAGCCTATTGTTGGCCTCCTGCGGCACCACCAGCAAACACAAATCCCACAAGCCGCAAATAACCGCCAGAAAAGTCCAACCTGTCCGCATTTCCCATATTGACCGCACACAAGGTTCGCAGGAATTGATGCTTCACAGCATGGGCCTGATCGGCACGCCCTACAAATGGGGCGGCAGTACCACAGCCACAGGCTTTGACTGCAGCGGCATGATCCAATTCGTCTATAAAAACGCCCTCAATGTCAATCTGCCACGCACCGCACGCGATATGGCCGCAGCCAGCCGTAAAATTTCCGATGACAAATTAAAAGCCGGCGATCTTGTCTTTTTCAATACCGGCGGCGCACACAAATATTCCCATGTCGGCCTCTACATCGGCAACGGCGAATTCATCCACGCCCCCAGCAGCGGCAAAACCATCAAAACCGAAAAACTTTCCACCCCGTTCTACGCCAAAAACTATTTGGGCGCACATACCTTTTTTACTGAATAAATCAAGGCCGTCTGAAAGGTATCGCCACATCATCGATACCTTTCAATCTATTGCTGATGAGTCAAGCTTGATTACAAGATAAGCCCTGCAAAAATTTACCCATAACAAAACACCATCAAGGAAATATCATGCACACAGAATCCGTTCTAACCCTCCTCAAAACCCTGCAAAACCAAATCTGCGCCGCGCTGGAGCAAGAAGATGGCGAAGCCAAATTTGTGCATGAAGCGTGGACGGGGAAACTGGGTATCGGCGAAACCCGCGTATTGAAAAACGGCGCAGTATTCGAGCAGGCCGGTGTAAATTTTTCGCATGTAAAGGGAACCAAAATGCCGGCTTCTGCCACTGCCCATCGTCCTGAATTGGCAGGCGCGGCGTTTGAAGCCATGGGCGTGTCGCTGGTCATTCATCCGAAAAATCCTTATGTCCCGACCAGCCATGCCAATGTGCGCTTTTTTATTGCCTATCCTGAAAATGCCGAGCCGGTTTGGTGGTTTGGCGGCGGCTTTGATTTGACGCCGTTTTATCCTTTTGAAGAAGATATCGTGCATTGGCACACAGTGGTGCGAGACGTATGCACGCCATTTGGCGAATCGGTTTATTCTGAATTCAAACAATGGTGTGACGAATATTTCTACTTGAAACACCGTAACGAAACACGCGGCGTGGGCGGCCTGTTTTTTGACGATTTAAACCGTTGGGATTTCGATACCTGCCTGAATTTTATCAAGGCGGTTGGGGAAGGCTATATCGCAGCGTATCTGCCGATTGTGGCCAAACGTAAAAACACGCCTTATGGAGAACGTGAACGAGATTTCCAACTCTACCGTCGCGGACGCTATGTCGAGTTTAACTTGGTTTGGGACAGAGGCACGCTGTTCGGCCTGCAAAGCGGCGGCCGTACGGAAAGCATTTTGATGTCCATGCCGCCTTTGGTACGCTTCGAGTATCAATATGTGCCGGAAGAAGGTTCACCCGAAGCACGCCTCAATCAATTCCTTATACCGCGCAACTGGCTGGAAGAAGCCGGCAGATAGTTTTACCTATAAGAGGCCGTCTGAAAAGCGATTCTCACTGGTTGAGACTACCTTTTCAGACGGCCTTTGCTTCAATTGCTTTGAATTTGCATACCTTTGCCTATCATGCTGTTTCATCTCTATAGAGTTTTTGAGACAATGCGCCCATATAAAAATCACCTCACAAACCACACTAAAAAGGAATAATCGGTGAAACGCATTTTCTTATTTATCGCAACCAATATCGCAGTTCTGGTTGTCATCCGTATTATTTTGGCCATCTTGGGCATCAACAGTACCGACCAAGTCGGCAGCCTGTTGGCTTATTCCGCAGTCGTCGGCTTCAGCGGCTCGATTGTCTCTTTGCTGATGTCGAAAACCATTGCCAAACATTCGGTCGGCGCCGTCGTCATCGACCAGCCCCAAAGCGAAGAAGAAGCTTGGCTGTTGGCAACTGTTGAAGCGCAAGCCCGCCAATGGAATCTGAAAACGCCCGAAGTAGCCATTTACGACTCCCCAGAGCCTAATGCCTTTGCAACCGGCGCGACCAAAAACAGCTCGCTCATCGCTGTCAGCACCGGCCTGCTCGACCACATGACCCGCGATGAAGTCGAAGCCGTTTTGGCGCATGAAATGGCACACGTCGGCAACGGCGATATGGTAACGCTGACACTGATTCAAGGTATTGTGAATACTTTTGTTGTCTTCTTGGCGCGTATTGTTTCCAGCATGGTGGCGCGCAACAATGACGGCAGTACGTCGCAAGGTACATATTTCATGGTCAGCATGGTATTGCAGATCGTATTCGGCTTCCTCGCCAGCATCATTGTGATGTGGTTCAGCCGCCAACGCGAATACCGCGCCGATGCGGGCGCTGCAAAACTGGTGGGCGCGCCGAAAATGATTGCCGCCCTGCAACGCTTAAAAGGCAGCACCAGCGATCTGCCGCAAACCATGACCGCAATGGGCATTGCCAGCGAAGCCAAAGATTCTTGGTTCAGCACCCATCCTTCTTTGGACAACCGCATCAACCGTTTGAAAAACCGCTAATCGAAAACATCAAGGCCGTCTGAAACATCAATTTCAGACGGCCTTTTTTTATTTCTTCATCAAAGCCCGTTTGATGATAATCATCCAGTCTTTCTTATCCAACAGCGGCCGCTGGTTAAACACGTCATATTTGCAACCGTCCAGTTTCTGCAAAATCAACTGGCCGCCGACAATAATCATGCGCAACTCAAAACCGATTCGTCCTTTGAGGGTTTTGCCCAACGGCGAACCGGCCTTCAGTATTTGAAAGGCACGTTGACACTCGTGTGCCATCAGTCGTTGAAAAGCAAAGTCGGCTTTGCCGGCCGCAATCTGTTCTTCGCTGACTTTGAACTTCTGCAAATCTTCCTGAGGGATGTACACGCGCCCTTTCTGCCAATCTGCCGCCACGTCCTGCCAGAAATTAATCAGCTGCAAGGCAGTGCAAATGCCGTCGCTTTGCGCTATGCTCACTTCATCGGTTTGCCCGTACAAATGCAACATAATGCGCCCCACCGGATTGGCGGACAAACGGCAATAGGCAATCAATTCGCCAAAATTTTCATAACGGTTTTTGACCACATCCTGACTGAACGCCGCCAACAAATCGTAAAACAGCTGCAACGGTAATTGAAACGGCTCAATCGCTTCGTTGTACAAACGCTGCATCAAAGCTGTTTGCGATTTCCCACCTTGTGTAATGCGGTCTAACTCTGCCTTCAGTTCGTCCAGTTGGCGCAGGCGTTCGACTGCTTCGGCATTGCCTTCGTCGGCAATATCGTCCGCCGTCCGCGCAAAAGCGTAAACGGCGTGAACCGGCTTGCGCAAACGGCGCGGCAGCACAATAGAGCCGACTGGGAAGTTTTCGTAATGATTGACTGACATGGGGAAATCCGAAAATTTAAAATAAAGTGTTTTTGCTGACAGGCCGTCTGAAATTCAGACGGCCTTACGTTTGGCCGCAAAGAAATCCTGCAATACGCTTTGGCATTCTTCTGCCAATATGCCGCCCAAAATTGCGGTATGCTTGTTCAGACGTTTGTCGGCAAACAAATCGACCACGCTGCCTGCCGCACCGGTTTTAGCTTCAGCCGCACCATAAATCACACGCCCGACCCGCGCCTGTATCAAGGCAGATGCGCACATGGAGCAAGGCTCTAAGGTAATGTACACGTCGCAGTCTTCCAAACGGTAGTTTTGCAAGGTCTTACCTGCGGCGGCAAGCGCGTTGATTTCGGCATGATGGCTGACATTGTGGTCGCCAATGCAGGTATTGTGTGTCGCTGCGATTGCCTCGCCTTGATATACGATGACCGCGCCAACCGGCACTTCGCCCAATACCGCCGATTGTTTGGCCTGTTCTATCGCCAACCGCATAAAGGTTTCCATATCGCTTTGCGAAGGGAAAACGGCAACAGGCGGATGTTTTTTCAAATCCTCGCACAGCTCCGTCTTTCTCTCCTCGGAAATACGCCGGGCATCCACACCTGAAACCAACGCAGCCAGTTGCCATAAGGTGCTTTTGGTTACGGTCAAACCCGACGCTTTCAGCAATAGAAATGCGTGGACTGCGCCGATTTCCTGTAAATCTTCCAGCGTACAAATACCCAATTCTTTTAGCGCGGTCAATGCTTTAGGGGCAAGTGGTGGCGTAGTCAGCATGGATTATTCCTGAAAATGCTGACGCGCCAAGGCTAAGGCCGTTTGAACATAATCGCTGTCTGCGTAAGGATCTAACGTGTGCGCCAAAGGAATTTTCCGCAACCAGGTCAACTGGCGTTTGGCAAGCTGGCGCGTGGCGATAATGCCTTTTTCGACAAAGGTGTCATAATCGGTTTCGCCTTCGAGATAATCCCAAGCCTGACGGTAGCCCACGCAGCGCATAGACGGCATATCGGCATGCAGTTGCGGATAATCGCGGCGTAAGGCGTGTATTTCATCTAGGAAACCGTGCTCCAGCATACTTAAAAAGCGTTTTTCGATTTGCTGGTGTAACAAATGGCGGTCTTCGGGGATAAGGGCAACCGTGCATAAATCCAATAAAGACGCAGCCTGCTTCTGCTCTGTGAAATGTTCGCTCAAAGGCCTGCCGGTCAGAAGATAGACTTCCAAAGCGCGCTCAATACGCTGGCTGTCATTGGCTTTCAGACGGCCTGCCGTTATCGGGTCAACTTCCTGCAAACGGCGATACAGGCCTGCCAAACCGTGTTCTTTTTTTTCCGCCTGAAGCTGTGCGCGCACCGCCGCATCCGCGCCGGGCAAATCGTTCAAACCTTCCGTCAGCGCATGGAAATACATCATCGTGCCGCCGACAATCAGCGGATAGCGACCGCGCGCATGTATTTCGTTCACCAAGCGCACGCAGTCGCCGACAAAATCCGCCGCGCTGTAACTTTCCAGCGGCGAGATAATATCAATCAAATGATGCGGTACGGCAACAAGCTCTTCGGCAGTCGGCTTGGCCGTACCGATGTCCATGCCGCAATACACCAGCGCGGAATCCAAACTGATGATTTCTACCGGCAACGATCGGGCAATATTTAAGGCCAGTGCGGTTTTACCGCCGGCGGTCGGGCCGAGTACGGCGAAGGCTTTGGGCGCGTTCATAAGAAAACGGAAAAATTAAAAATGCGATTATAGCAAACCCGGGCAAACCATATTTCAGGCCGTCTGAAACATTTGCTCTACATTATCAAAAGCGTTACACTTGCTGCGCCGTTTCAGACGGCCTTTTATATTGATTTCAAACCTGCTGCTGCCGTCATTGCGCCGGCAGTCAAGCCGTCAGCGACACTGCGTCGCTGTAAACACGAAAGAACACACTATGACCGTATCTCCCGTAGCCTTGCGCCGTCAAACCGAGCGCAAGCCGCATCCGACTGCGCGTTATTGGAAAAAATGCGATGTCGAGGCTTTATTCGGACTGCCTTTCCTCGACCTCGTTTTCCAAGCCGCCGAAATCCACCGCCAAAACTTCAACCCGCGCGAAATCCAGCTTTCCACCCTGCTCTCCATCAAAACCGGCGGCTGCCCCGAAGACTGCGCCTACTGCCCGCAATCGGCACACCACAACACCAATCTGGGCAAAGAGCAAATGATGGATGTGGACGAAATCGTCGAAAAAGCCAAAATTGCCCAATCTCGCGGCGCCAGCCGTTTCTGCATGGGCGCGGCATGGCGCGGCCCCAAACCCAAAGACGTGGCTGTCGTTTCCGAAATCATCAGCGCGGTGAAAGGCTTGGGCATGGAAGTGTGCGGCACCTTCGGCATGCTCGAAGACGGCATGGCTGAAGACTTCAAAAAAGCCGGTCTGGACTACTACAACCACAACCTCGACACCGACCCTGAACGCTACAACGACATCATCCACACCCGCAAACACGAAGACCGCATGGATACTTTGGGCAAAGTCCGCAATGCCGGTTTGAAAGTCTGCTGCGGCGGCATCGTCGGCATGAACGAAACCCGCGCCGAACGCGCAGGCCTGATTGCCAGCCTTGCCAACCTCGACCCGCAACCCGAAAGCGTGCCGATCAACCAGTTGGTCAAAGTGGAAGGCACGCCGCTGGCCGATGCCGAAGATTTGGACTGGACAGAATTTGTCCGCACCATCGCTGTGGCGCGCATTACCATGCCCGAGAGCTACGTCCGCCTGTCCGCAGGCCGCAGCAATATGCCGGAATCCATGCAGGCCATGTGTTTCATGGCTGGCGCAAACTCGATTTTCTACGGCGACAAGCTGCTGACTACGGGCAATCCGGACGAAGACGGCGACCGCCTGCTAATGGAAAAATTGAATTTGTATCCGCTGCGCTTTGAATTGGAAGAAGAATACAAAGCCGCGCAGGAAACACCCAAAATCAAAGTCGACTATTAACCGCCATCATAATGCCGTCTGAAAGGACAGGCTTTCAGACGGCATACGGCACTCCGGCACGCGGCGCAACATCAGGCGCGGCGCGTGCCGCCCCGTCCGAAGCCTGATAAACAAACCAATAAGGAAATACGATGAAACACATACTCCCCCTGATTGCCGCATCCGCACTCTGCATTTCAACCGCTTCGGCACATCCTACCGGCGAACCGTCCACCCAAAACGAAACCGCTATGACCACGCATACCCTCACCTCAAAATACAGCTTTGACGAAACCGTCAGCCGCCTTGAAACCGCCATAAAAAGCAAAGGAATGGACATTTTTGCCGTCATTGACCATCAGGAAGCCGCCCGCCGAAACGGCTTAACGATGCAGCCGGCAAAAGTCATCGTCTTCGGCACGCCCAAAGCCGGCACGCCGCTGATGGTCAAAGACCCCGCCTTCGCCCTGCAACTGCCCCTGCGCGTCCTCGTTACCGAAACGGACGGCAAAGTACGCGCCGCCTATACCGATACGCGCGCCCTCATCGCCGGCAGCCGCATCGGTTTTGACGAAGTGGCAAACACTTTGGCAAACGCCGAAAAACTGATACAAAAAACCGTAGGCGAATAAGCCCGTCGCCGACATAAAAGGCCGTCTAAAACTTTTTCAGACGGCCTTTTATCGTTATTCAGCATCAAAACCTTCAATCTTCCGTATCCATTCTTCCTTTTCCGCCTCGCTCAAAAACGAAGCGCGGAACGAATTGGCGCACAAGGTTTTGATTTCTTCCGCACTCAAATCCAAAGCCTCGGCAAGCGCTTCAAAATTGCGGTTCATATAGCCGCCGAAATATGCCGGATCATCGGAATTGACGGTTACCAAGACGCCGCGTTGCAACATACGGCGCAAATTGTGTTTCGCCATTTCAGGGAACACTTTTAATTTCAAATTGCTCAACGGGCAAACGGTCAACGGCATTTGTTCTTTAATCAAACGCGCCATCAAGGCCTCATCTTCTTCCGCCCGTACGCCATGATCGATACGGCGGATATGCAGCAAGTCCAAAGCCTCATAAACATATTCCGGCGGGCCTTCTTCTCCGGCATGTGCCACCGTCAACAAACCCTCCGCCCGCGCCTGCGCAAACACGCGCTCGAACTTGGACGGCGGATGCCCCTGCTCGCTCGAATCCAAGCCTACGCCAATGATGTGTTCCTTATAAGGCAAAGCCTGATTTAAGGTTTCAAATGCGCTTTCTTCCGACAAATGACGCAGGAAACACATAATCAAACGCGTGCTTATTCCCCATTGCTGTCCGGCTTCATGACAGGCGCGGACAATGCCGTTAATCACGGTTTCAAACGCCACACCCCGCGCAATATGGGTTTGCGGATCGAAAAATATTTCCGTATGCACGACATTGTCTTCACGGCAACGCTCAAGATACGCGCGGGTCAAATCGTAAAAATCCGCCTCGTGCAACAATACGCCGGCACCGGCATAATAAATATCCAAAAACGACTGCAGATTGTGAAAATCATAAGCCTGCCGTACCGCATCGACATTTTCATAAGGAATTGCTATATGGTTGCGCTTGGCGATTTCAAACATCAGCCCCGGCTCAAACGTCCCTTCGATATGAACGTGCAACTCGGCTTTGGGCAGGGCTTGGATAAATTGTTTGATATTCATATTTTCTCTGATTTTCTGTTTATATTTAATATTGAAGGCCGTCTGAAACTTTCAGACGGCCTTTGACCATTTATCTGTTAAAAACCATTTTCCATCATGATTTCGCCGGGGATGCGGTTGCGGTGCATAGCGTAGCCCAAATCCATCAAGGCTTGGAAAGTGTCTTTGACCATTGCCGGATTGCCACAGACCATAAAGCGCGTATCGGCCTTGGTGAACTTGAAGCCGACTTTTTCTTCCAAGCCGCCATTCTTCAGCAATTCGGGAATCCGTTTGCCACTCAATGCGCCTTCCGTTTCCTCACGCGTGGTGACCGGAACAAAAGTGAATTTATGGAAATATTCTTCAATCAGCGGATGCTCTTTCAAATCGGCAAGGCGCTGGTTGAAAATCAACTCGTCGGCGTAAGAGACGGAATGCGCCAAAACCAAACGGTCGAAACGCTGCCAAATTTCAGGCTGCTCAATAATAGAGAGGAAAGGCGCAATGCCTGAACCCGTGCAGAGCATAACCAAATCTTTGCCGTCGGGGAAACGCTCGGGCAAGAGGAAACCGGTAGCCGTTTTATCCAGCAAAATAGTATCGCCCTCTTTCATCGCAGCAAAACGCGCCGACATCGGGCCGCCTTCGATTAATACTGCGAAATACTCAAGCGTATCGGCGTATTCGGCAGACACGACAGAATACGCGCGCCAAATAAAGCCCTCGCCGTCACGGAAACCAAGGCGCGAAAACTGCCCTGCCGAAAAACGGTAGGACTCAGGGCGGCTGATGGCAAAAGTCATCAGCTTGGGCGTATAGTGTTTGATCCACAAGACTTTTTCTTCTGTAAACTTGGCTTCTGGAGAAGCTGCCATAATAGGTTTCCTTGATATTCGGTATCAGTTTCAAATAGGGCTTATTATAAAGATTCAAAAGGCCGTCTGAAATATTTATTTTCAGACGGCCTTTAAGATTATTCACGGCGCAAACGGATATTGATGCCTTTTTGTTCCAAAATCAAATCGTTACCATCAAAACGATAGTTCCACACGCTTTGTTTACGCAAAAACGCATCTTCCAGCTTCATGTCTTCACACAGCATCATACTTACCGCAATATGGCCAAAATCAATTTTGTCCGCTCCGATTACATTCGCTTGAAACATCATACCGTTGCAACCCATATTGCCATAAGCCTTAGGCATTTTGCTGAAATCCAAATAGGCGTTTTTATCTGCCAATTCTTTTTCAGTGAATTTATTGAAAGCGACAACACGCCATTTAGCGGCTAAAGTAGGCATTTTCATTTGCTTTGATTCAGATGATTTGCTAGAAGAAATATGTGGCTGACTTGATAAAGGCTTATCGGCAGGCGTAGAACAAGCAACCAATACAAATGCACCAATCATTGCTGAAATAAGGGTTTTCATGACTCATCCTTTTTTAGAAATCTTCTTTATCGTCTAACTGTACACCAAACGGACAACGGCTTTTTTACTATCCGCATCAAAAAATAGGTACAACTCATCGCAACCATATTCCTGAAATTTATATCCGCTCAAATAGCCGACATAAGAAAAAACTTTTCCATCATCTCGTTTGGGTGTATCCACTAAATTACCGTACTCTTCTTGGAACATTCCATCAATATGGTTAAAACCTTCTTCCAACATACCCTCTGATAATCCGCCGGCATCCTCAATCAAATCTCTATCCAACCCGTCATCCTGACATTGTGAATCTGCAGCTTCCTTCAATGCAACCAATTCTTCCAAAGTATATTTACTGTCCAGCTCAATGGGTACATATCCCTGAAGGAATTTTCCATATTTCAGATACAAATTTTTGATGGCATTAAAACAAAGATGATTGATTCTATATACGTTTTCTAATTCTTCCTGCGTATCCTGCCGATAAATATGCGGCGTTTTATACCAAGCTGCCTGATCAAAACTCATACCCTGTTTTTCCGCAATCTTTTGCGCCTGTTCCATTATTCTGGTTTTAATTTCAGACGGCATTTCCTTGTTTTCCAAAATAAAAAAATGCCAATCGCCATTAAATCGATATTTACCGTTCTCATCGACATCAAAACAAATACTGTCCTCAAAATTATAGCGGTCATGAAATGCCGATGTATGCTCACCTACGCAACCCGAATGAATTTCCGCAGGCTGGACGAAATGTATCCAAAACTCTTCACTATCAGGACGTATAAATTGAAGATTAAGCGAACAAATGGGTAAAAAATGTTTCGCGTGTCGCTCTATCTCTTCAGAAAAAACTTCTTCCGGAGAGGGGAATGGACGAATAAATTTTTCAGGGATATTCATCTTAATCACCATAATTTAAAGGCCGTCTGAAAAACTATCCACCTTCAGACGGCCTTTAAGCCTTATTTACAAAGTCGTATCCAATGCTTTGGAAATATCGTTCCAAATATCGTCCACATCTTCGATACCGACAGAGAAACGCAGCAGGCCGACTTTGATGCCCATTTCCATTTTCACATCATGCGGCACGCCGCTGTGGGATTGGGAATAGCAATGGTTGACCAAACTTTCCACTCCGCCAAGGCTAGAAGCCATTTTGACCAGTTTCATGTTTTTAATCACACTATTGGCCGCTTCACGCGTGTCGTTTTTGAGGTAAACCGTAACCACGCCACCGATGCCTTTGGGCATTTGTGCTTGGGCGAGTTCGTAATGTTCGTGAGACGGCAGGCCGGGATAGAACACTTTTTCAATGGCAGGATGGGCTTCCAAACGGCGCGCGATTTCGAGTGCGTTTTGGCAATGGGCGTTCATGCGTAGAGCCAGTGTTTTAATACCGCGCAACACCAGCCAACAATCCATCGGACCTGCAATCGCGCCGGTATGCACCATCATGTCGTGCAAAGGCTGCGCCAGCTCTTTGGTTTTGGCAACGACTACGCCCATCAGTACGTCCGAATGGCCGCACAAATATTTGGTAGCGGAATGGAACACAAAATCACAGCCCATATCCAACGGCTGTTGCAGATACGGCGTGGCAAAGGTGTTGTCGATGCCGACCAGCGCACCGGCTGCTTTGGCTTTCGCGGCAAGCGCTTTGATGTCCACCAAGCGCAAAAGCGGATTGGACGGCGTTTCCAGCCAAACCAGTTTGACATTGTGCGCTTTAAGCAGCTCGTCCAGATTATCCGGATTGCCCAAATCGGCAAAAACAACGTTCACACCCCATTTTTGATAAACATCGACCAATAAATCATAAGCGCCGCCGTAAATATCGGCGACTGCGACAATGGTATCGCCCGGGCGCAGGAAAGTACGCCATACGGCATCAATCCCCGCCATACCGCTGGAAAACGCAAAGCCGGCCACACCGTGCTCCAAATCGGCAACGGTATCTTCCAAGACCTGTCGGGTCGGGTTGCTCAGGCGCGAGTAGCGGTAAGGCACATTTTCGCCAATCTCGTGCAACGCGAACATACTGTTTTGATAAATCGGCGGCATCAGCGCACGGTTGTGTTCGTCGCAATCGTAGCTGGAATGGATGGCTTTCGTGGCGAATTTCATTGGGTCTCTGCCTATATAGATGTGAATAATTGAAGATTTTATCACTATCTGAAAAATAGAAACAATCAATGCAGGCGGATAAAGCAAGTGATATAATCTCGCATTTGCAAATCGGCCGACACGAGCCGACTCCCTCCACACGCATCTCAACAATCCTATCATGAAGGACATACCACGCATGAACGCCATTGCAGACGTGCAATCCAGCCGCGATTTACGCAACCTGCCGATTAATCAGGTCGGCATCAAAGACCTGCGCTTTCCAATCTCCCTCAAAAGCAAAGAAGGCGAACAATCCACCGTCGCCCGCCTGACCATGACGGTTTTCCTGCCTGCCGACCAAAAAGGCACGCATATGTCGCGCTTTGTCGCCCTGATGGAAAAACAAACCGATGCTTTGGATTTCGATACGCTGCACAAGCTGACCGCCGATATGGTTGCCCTGTTGGATTCCCATTCCGGCAAAATCAGCGTTACCTTCCCGTTTTTCCGCAAGAAAAGTGCGCCCGTCTCCGGCATCCAATCGCTGCTCGACTATGATGTTACCCTGACCGGCGAAATCAAAAACGGTACATACAGCCACAGCCTGAAAGTGATGGTTCCGGTTACTTCCTTGTGTCCGTGTTCCAAAGAAATTTCCCAATACGGCGCGCACAACCAACGTTCGCATGTGACGGTCAGTCTTATTGCAAACGCGGATGTAGGCATTGAAGAAATCATCGATTACGTCGAAGCACAGGCAAGCTGCCAGCTCTACGGTTTGCTCAAACGCCCTGACGAGAAGTATGTAACGGAAAAAGCATACGAAAATCCGAAGTTTGTCGAAGACATGGTTCGTGATGTGGCCACGGTGTTAATTGCAGACAAACGCATCGAATCATTCGTCGTCGAAAGCGAAAACTTCGAATCGATACACAACCATTCCGCTTACGCTTATATCGCTTATCCTTAAAAGCCGAGCAGAATAAAAACAAAGGCCGTCTGAACATTTCAGACGGCCTTTGGCATAGATTGAACGATAACATGAGACTATCGGTCATATATGGGCAACTCTATTTCGATATAATTCAAAAGCATTAGATTTCTCTCGCAATATTTAACATAAATTAAGCCGATTGTTTTTTCCATCATTTATAATGACGGTTCCTCAACGGCAACTCCGTAGATACTATGAAAAAATTCCTTTATTTCCTCATTGCATTTTTAGGCTTGAGCAGCTTCGCATTCGCAGTAGATGCCAATGATTTACTGCCTCCAGAGCAAGCCTTTGTACCTCAAGTCAATGTAACCGACCAAGGCATCAGCGTGCAGTTCAAAATCGCCGACGGCTACTATATGTACCAGTCCAAAATCGTTGCAGCGACCAATCCTGACAAAATCCTAGGCGAACCCAAATTCAGCAAAGGCGAAGAAAAAGAAGACGAATTCTTCGGCAAACAAACGGTTTACCACCATACCGCACAGGTTGACCTGCCTTACAAACAAGCCGCACCGCAATACAAACTGACGCTGACTTATCAAGGCTGTGCCGAAGCCGGTGTATGTTATCCGCCTGTGGACACCGAGTTTGACGTAAAAGGCAACGGGGTTTATCAGCCGCAAAGCGATGAGCCGGTTTCTGCCAAAGACCGCTTTTTACAACCGTCCGCCTCTTCAGACGGCCAAATGCCAACGCAACCCAGTACAAACAATCCCGACAGCAGCCGCTTCAAGCTCTCTTGGGATACTTTAAACGCCAACCTGTTGGCGTTTTTTGTCGCAGGTTTAGGCTTAAGCTTTACCGCCTGTATGTATCCGCTCCTGCCGATTGTTTCCAGTATTGTCGTGGGCGATAAAAAAGCCGGCAAAGGCCGCGCGTTTACCTTGTCTATGGTATATGTACAAGGCTTGGCATTGACCTATACCTTGGTCGGCGTGATTGCCGGTTTGACCGGTGCGCTGTTGACCGTATGGCTGCAACAGCCTTGGGTCGTACTTGCCGCCGCCGCGCTGATGGTGGTACTGGCTATGTCCATGTTCGGCCTCTTCAATATCCAACTGCCCAACTCCGTCCAATCCTATTTCCAAAACCAAAGCAACAAACTCTCCGGCGGCAAAATCATTTCCGTCTTCATCATGGGTATTTTGTCCGCCCTGATTGTCGGCCCTTGCGTTGCGCCTCCGCTGGCATTTGCTTTGGGCTATATCGGCCAGACCGGCGATGCCGTATTGGGCGGTCTTGCGCTTTATGTCTTGGCACTCGGCACCGGCGTGCCGCTCATCATCATCGGTACATTCGGCGGCCATATCCTGCCTAAAGCAGGCGACTGGATGAACGGCATCAAATACGCATTCGGCTTCATCTTGCTGGCTGTTGCCGTATACCTTGCTACACCGCATCTGCCTTATTTCGCAGTAGTCAGCCTCTACACCTTGCTGATGATTGTTCCCGCCCTTATGCTTTTAGCGAAATCCGGCAAACAAAAAGGCCGTCTGAAAACGGTTGCCGCCGTATTGGGCTTTTTACTGCTGATTGGCGGCTCATGGTTTGGCTGGCAAAGCCTCAATAAACAAACCACCGCCCTCCACCACTTCTTAACGCTGGTTCCGCCATCCGAAGCCGGACAAGAAACCGACCACGGCAAGATGTTTACCGATGTCAGCGAACTCAAAGCCGCTATGGATGCCGCCTTGAAAGCCGATCCAAGCAAGCCCGTGCTGATTGATTTCTACGCCGACTGGTGCGTATCCTGCAAAGAAATGGCCGCCTACACGCTCAACCAACCGCAGGTACACGAAGCGGTCGATATGCAGCGCTTCTTCCAAATCGACGTAACTGCCAACACTCCCGACCATCAGGCCTTACTGAAAGAATACGGCCTCTTCGGTCCTCCGGGCGTGTTTGTTGTCCGCGCCGACGGCAGTCATAGCGAAGCCTTATTAGGCTTTGTCAAACCCGATGCCTTCATCGAATGGTATCGCAAAAACGAGAAATAGCCGTCTATAAAAAGGCCGTCTGAAAACAGATTTTCAGACGGCCTTTTCTTATGTTTAAAAATTAAAATTCATCTTGAGCCCAACGCGTAGAACGCAAAATGCTGGAATCCACATCTTGAATATTGCGATAACCAGTAAATGCCATGGAAATATCCATTTCTTTATACAGGATTTCCAGCGCACGGGTTACGCCTTCTTCACCATACGCACCCAAACCATACAGAAACGCCCGACCAATCATCGTACCTTTCGCACCCAAAGCCCAAGCCTTCAAAATATCCTGACCGCTGCGGATACCACTGTCCATCCAAACCTCGATATCGCTGCCAACTGCGCTGACCACATCAGGCAAAGCTTTAATGGCGGACACGGTATCGTCAAGCTGACGGCCACCATGATTGGAAACGACCAATGCGTCCGCGCCGCTTTTCGCTGCCTTTTCCGCATCTTCAGGCTCCATAATGCCTTTGATAATCAGCTTGCCGCCCCACAAATCTTTAATGCGCGCCACATCATCCCAGCTCAGGCGCGGGTCGAATTGTTCGGAAGTCCACGAAGACAGCGAAGACAAATCGCCCACGTTTTTCGCATGACCGACAATATTGCGGAAGGTGCGACGTTCCGTGTTCAGCATTTTCATACACCATTCCGGTTTGGTCGCCAAATTGATTAAATTGGCAATGGTTGGTTTCGGCGGCGCGGACAGGCCGTTTTTGATGTCTTTGTGGCGTTGACCCAAGACCTGCAAATCAGCGGTCAATACCAAAGCCGAACATTTGGCATCCTTCGCACGCTTAATCAGGTTTTCCATAAACTCGCGGTCGCGCATCACATAAAGCTGAAACCAAAACGGCGCGCTGGTGTTTTCAGCCACATCCTCAATCGAACAAATGGACATGGTCGACAGCGTAAACGGAATACCAAATTTTTCCGCCGCACGCGCCGCCAAAATTTCACCGTCGGCGTGCGCCATACCCGTGAAACCTGTTGGCGCAATCGCTACCGGCATTTTCACATCCTGCCCAATCATTTTGGTTTCGAGACTGCGCCCCTCCATATTAACCAATACCTTTTGGCGGAAACGGATGTCTTTAAAATCCGAAGTGTTTTCACGATAAGTGGTTTCCGTCCAAGAGCCTGAGTCAATATAGTCATAAAACATACGCGGCATTTTACGTTTGGCAACAAGGCGCAAGTCTTCGATACAGGTTATTTTGCTTAAATTACATTTCATTGTCGATTGCCTCTGTTAAGGTAAAGATGGATGGTCAAGGCCGTCTGAACATTTCAAACACCTCATTATTTTACTCCATCAAAACAACTAAATTTTAAGAATAATTTTGATAATCTATATCAGTATCAATATTAAATCAAAACATTTTAACCCTGATATTTGTAGGGTTGATAGCCTTTTTTCAGACGGCCTTAAGTCCAAATTACAGAAAAATAAGGAAAATATTTTCCGATTTAAAAATCAGCCCATGCCACCATTTAAACAAACAATCAAACCGAACCGCCACATACTTGACTGAAACACTCAGATATTAGACAATTCCCCTACTAATAAAAACGCCCCACACAGGCAACCACACCATGAGACTGACTACCAAAGGGCGATTTGCAGTAACCGCCATGATAGATTTGGCGATGAACGCGCAAACCGGCGCTGTCAAACTCAGTGCCATCAGCGAACGACAAAGCATATCGCTGTCCTACCTCGAACAATTATTCAGCAAGCTGCGCCGTGCCGGATTGGTTGAAAGCCTACGCGGCCCAGGCGGAGGCTATATCCTTGCCGCACCCGCCGAGCAAATCAATATTGCACAAATCATCTCCGCAGCCGAAGACCGACTGGATGCCACACAATGCGGCAGCAAAGCAAACTGCCACCACGGTGCCCCCTGTCTGACCCATGACCTTTGGGAAAACTTAAACAAAACCATCAATGATTACCTCAGCAGCGTTACGCTGCAAAGCATCATTGAACAAAAAAACTGCAGCGACAGCAGTCATGTCGTTACTTTTACACACATTCATTAAACCGACTTGCGGCAAAGACCGCAGGCAGATGACCAAACGAAAGAGCAAACCATGACCGTCAAAACCCCCGTATACCTCGACTACGCCGCCACCACTCCCGTTGACCGCCGCGTTGCCGAAAAAATGATTCCCTACCTGTCCGATATTTTCGGCAACCCAGCCTCCAACAGCCACAGCTTCGGCTGGGAAGCAGAAGAAGCCGTAGAAAAAGCACGTGCAGACATCGCAGCCCTGATTAACGCCGACTCTAAAGAAATCGTTTTTACCAGCGGCGCAACCGAATCCAACAACCTCGCCATTAAAGGCGCGGCGCACTTCTACAAATCCAAAGGCAACCACCTCATTACCGTGAAAACCGAGCACAAAGCCGTGCTTGACACCATGCGTGAACTCGAACGCCAAGGTTATGAAGTAACTTATCTGGACGTACAAGAAAACGGTTTGGTTGACTTAGACGTGCTGAAAGCCGCTATCCGCGAAGACACCATCCTCGTTTCCGTAATGTGGGTAAACAACGAAATCGGCGTAGTTCAAGATATTCCTGCCATTGGCGAAATCTGCCGCGAACGCAAAATCATTTTCCACGTTGACGCAGCACAAGCATGCGGCAAAGTGCCTGTCGACGTTGAAGCCGCCAAAGTTGATTTGCTGTCTATGTCCGGCCACAAAGTATACGGCCCTAAAGGCATCGGCGCCCTGTATGTACGCCGTAAACCACGCGTCCGCCTCGAAGCCCAAATGCACGGCGGCGGCCACGAACGCGGCTTCCGCAGCGGCACCCTGCCCACCCACCAAATCGTCGGCATGGGCGAAGCCTTCCGCATCGCCAAAGAAGAACTCGAGCAAGACATGGCGCACTACCTGAAACTGCGCGATATCTTCCTCAAAGGTATCGAAGGCATCGAAGAAGTCTACATCAACGGTGACCTCGAACACCGCGCTCCAAACAACCTGAACGTCAGCTTCAACTTCGTCGAAGGCGAAAGCCTGATTATGGCAGTCAAAGAACTCGCCGTATCCAGCGGCTCCGCCTGTACTTCTGCCAGTCTCGAACCAAGCTACGTCCTGCGCGCACTCGGCCGTAACGACGAATTGGCGCACTCTTCCCTGCGCATCACCTTCGGCCGCATGACCACTGAAGAAGAAGTCCAATTCGCAGCAGAACTGATTAAATCCAAAATCGGCAAACTGCGCGAACTGTCTCCGCTGTGGGAAATGTTTAAAGAAGGTATCGATTTGAACTCGATTGAATGGGCGGCGCATTAATCAAGAGAAAAGGTCGTCTGAAAAATCCACAAGGCCTTTACCTTTTCAGACGACCTCATCAAGAAAAATACTAAAAATGACGATAATAAAAAATAAAATACGCCACTTACTTTCTTGTCTGATTCTATGCTCGGCCCCGCTGGTTTCAGCACAGACACAATCTGATTGGTCAACTATATTCAAATCATTTGAAAATGGCTGCCAATTCGATAAACATTTGGAAAACCTGTTGGATCCATTTAGTGATGTAAGCTATGACTGGAACGATAAAGACTCTAAATATCAAAACCTGCGTTTGAATTATCCCAATAGAGTCAAGCTGCCAAAGGCTTACCGTGATCTTGCGCACCCTCCGATGACTTTGCACCGCACGGAATTTAGTGAAGATGGAAAACCGTTTATTCTTGATCAAACCCGTTTGAAACTCAGCGGTACTTACTATGGCTTGCCTGTGGTTCATATCAGCCAGACGTTCCAAGTAGAAACCGCAGGTTACAGTTACACCCGTTTATTGTTGGATGTACCTTTGGGACAGGCACGCAAGGTGTTAAAAGGAAAATACCGCCCTATTCGAAAATACAGTTTGATTTTAGAAGAATACGAAACCCTGCAAGCAAAACTAAAACCGATTAATGTTAACGGAAAACCCCAAACAATTTTAGAATGTGCCTTTATAAATGGCTGATAAAACAACTGTAATAGATAATCAACTTAGACATTAAAAAGGACGTCTGAAACTCTAAAAATATACCTTTTCAGACGACCTAAAAGCCACAATCTTCAAATTAAGGATACAAACCCATGGACGAACAAGAACTCGACCTCGACAATCTCGACAACCTGCTCGAAGATTTTGACGGCGTTACCGTAGAAGGCGGCGTTGATTCAGAGAATGATGACGGCTGCGAAGGCGGCGCGTGCAAAATCTAAACTTCAGGCCGTCTGAATATTCGTAAACAAACCATTTACACCACTAAAAACACAAAGGAAACCACATCATGGCATACAGCGATAAAGTAATCGACCACTACGAAAACCCCCGCAACGTCGGTACTTTCGACAAAAACGACGAATCTGTCGGTACCGGCATGGTCGGTGCACCGGCCTGCGGTGACGTAATGCGTCTGCAAATCAAAGTAAACAATGAGGGTATTATCGAAGATGCAAAATTTAAAACTTACGGCTGCGGCTCTGCTATCGCTTCTTCCAGCCTGATTACCGAGTGGGTAAAAGGCAAAAGCTTGGATGACGCGCTGGCAATCAAAAACAGCGAAATCGCCGAAGAATTGGAGCTGCCGCCGGTAAAAATCCACTGCTCCATCTTGGCTGAAGATGCGGTAAAAGCAGCCGTTGCCGACTATCGCAAACGTCAGGAAAACAAATAACCTTGTTTGCCAGATACTTAGTTTGCAGACATTAATGTCTAAATCGGCTTGATAGGCCCAACTTGCCATATAAGTGCGCCAGTACCTGCAAAATCAAAGAAGACGATATGCCTTTTACCGATGAAGAAATCCAATCCCTACTTGCTGTCAAAGGAATAGGTAAAACCATATTGCAGCGTTTGCAGCAAATGGGATTGATGATATTGCCACTCTGGAGGTTGCGGATTTAGACGATATTTTGGAACAGGGCGCACAATTAACCGGCTCAACCTGTTGGAAAAATAGTCCGCAGGCCAAAGCTGCCATTACTGCCGCAATAGAGTGGGCAAAACAGCGTTTTCAGACGGCCTGATAGTTCAAGAGGCCATCTGAAATAAAAAAGCAGACAAAACAGAAAATGATTGCGAAATGAGGAAAAAAGCATGATTACCATCACAGAAAACGCAGCCAAACACATCAACAGCTACCTGACCAAACGCGGTAAAGGTTTGGGCGTGCGCTTGGGTGTGAAAACCAGCGGCTGCTCAGGCATGGCATACAACCTTGAATTTGTCGATGAAGTGAACGAGGATGACCTGATTTTTGAAGAACACGGCGCACGCGTTTATATCGATCCGAAAAGCTTGGTTTATCTAGACGGCACGCAAGTCGATTACACCAAAGAAGGATTACAGGAAGGTTTCAAATTTGAAAACCCAAACGTTAAAGATTCCTGCGGCTGTGGCGAGAGCTTCCACGTTTAAAATATCAAAAATAGCGAGAAAGTATCAAAACCATCCCGCCATTTTTTGGCTTCTTGCCTATTATAGCTACCCTTGCCTTTTCTTTTTCGTTCTACTTTGTGTCGGAACAAATCAGATTTGACTAAGGCTTTTAAGGCATTGTCTCGTATTTTGCCTTTATTGTGTTGCACCTTACCGGTCATATTGTTTTCCTTTCGTATAAACAGTTTCTGGATTATATCGTAAAATAATCCTCTTCTTTAGATTTTTTCCTTTGATATCATGTCTCAATACTTCAACCTCTTTCAGCTTGAGCCATCTTTCAATATTGATACCGAAGCACTCGAACAGATCTATCGAGCTTTAGCTGCCCGTTTTCATCCCGATAAATTTGCTTCTGCTTCAGCTTTTGAGCAGAAACAAGCCGTTATGATGTCTTCTACAATTAATGACGCCTACCGCACATTAAAAAGCCCTATTGATCGAGCCGCTTATCTCTTGAAAAGCCAAAATATCGATGCTGATGCACCTGAACACACTTCGTTTTCACCAGAATTCCTCATGCAGCAGATGGAATGGCGGGAAACATTGATGGATGCACAAATGGAACAAAACCATGATGCCATCCGAGCGCTGGATCAAGAAATCCAAGAAGTACAAAGCAACCTATATCAAGATTTACAACAAGCATTTGAACAACAGGATTATGAATCGGCCGCACAATGGGTACGGCATGGCCGCTTTCTTAATAAACTTCGCAATGAAATTGCTTCAATCTTATAAAGTACATATGCTGCTGCATTTGCCTAAGTTTTATTATGGCAAATGATTTTATATGTAAAACAAAAACCGTATCAGATTTATCTGATACGGTTTTCTTATATTAACTACCTATTAGCGTTTTTTACCAGTAACAGTAGCAACAGCCAGGTTTTCATTACGTTTCAGAGAAACACTTTCAACACCTTCTGGCAATTTGATGTCTGACAAGTGCAGAATGTCGCCAGCAACTACAGATGCACAATCCAACTCCAAGAAAGCAGGAATGTTTGCAGGCAAAGCAACTACTTCAACAGAAGTGTTCAACAGAGATACGCGGCCACCTTGCAATTTAACAGCTTGAGAGTTTTCAGCGTTAACAATGTGCAGAGGAACGCGGATGCGTACAGGTTGATCAGCTTTTACAGCTTGGAAGTCGATGTGTTGAACTTCGCGACGGAATGGGTGCATTTGGAAGTCACGCACGATAACGTCTTTAGTTTCACCGTTCAAAGACAGTTTAATCAAAGCAGTATGGAAAGATTCTTTTTCCAATGCGTAGAATACAGTTTTGTGGTCTACAGCGATAGCAACAGGCTCTTGACCTTCACCATACAGAATGCCAGGGATTTGGCCTTCGCGACGCAGGCGGCGGCTCGCACCAGTGCCTTGGGCTTCGCGAACAGAGGCTTGAATTTCGTAAGTCATGTTTAATACTCCAATTTAGATAAAATCGTCGTCATCGGCCGCGACCAGCTTAAGACGACATCGGGTTATGGCAGCAACATGCCGCCAATCATCACATCTTCATTGAAAAGATATGAGACGGATTCTTCATTGCTAATACGGCGTACCGTTTCAGCCAGCAAACCGGCAATGGTAACTTGACGGATGCGTTCACATTTTTTAGCTGCTTCAGACAACGGAATCGTATCTGTCACAACTACTTGGTCAATTTCGGAAGAAGCAATTCGATTCACTGCTTCACCGGAGAATACTGCATGGCTAGCGTATGCCAGTACACGTTCTGCACCGCGCTCTTTCAGGGCTACAGCCGCTTTACACAAGGTGTTTGCCGTATCGATCATATCATCTACGATCAAGCAAGTACGGCCTTGAATATCGCCAATGATATTCATCACTTCAGCCACGTTGGCTTTAGGACGGCGTTTATCGATAATGGCCAAATCAGCATTTAAAGATTTAGCAACAGCACGTGCACGTACAACACCACCGATATCAGGACTGACAACAGTCAGATTGTCGATACGTTGTTGTTTAATGTCGTTCAACAAAATCGGGGTAGCGTAAATATTATCTACCGGAATATCAAAGAAACCTTGAATTTGGTCGGCATGCAAGTCAACAGTCAATACGCGGTCGATACCTGCGGAGTACAACATATTCGCTACCAATTTAGCAGAAATCGGTACACGAACAGAGCGAGGACGACGATCTTGACGCGCATAGCCAAAGTAAGGAATCGCGGCAGTAATACGACCGGCAGAAGCACGTTTGAGTGCATCGGCCATAGTCAAAATTTCCATCAGGTTATCATTGGTTGGCGCGCAGGTAGGTTGCAAAATAAACACATCGCGACCACGCACATTTTCCAACAATTCAATGGCTACTTCGCCATCAGAGAATTTGGAAACGGTGGCTTCACCGAGTGAAATATCCAAATGTTTGACAACACGTTGTGCCAATTCCGGATTTGCATTACCGGTAAACACCATTAAACTGTCATAAGCAGCCATATCTTCACCTGATTCTAGATTTGATTTACGCTCAGAAAACATTACGCTTCCCTTTGCCCTATGTCTAAGACACTAATTATGCGATTATACGCGTAAAGACGGGTAAAAAAAAGTTTTTCAGCGTTATTGCGCTCTGAGCATAAAAAAGCGTGTAAGAAAACTTACACGCTTTTATTTGGCTGGGGAGGAAGGATTCGAACCTTCGCATGCTGGAATCAAAATCCAGTGTCTTAACCGCTTGACGACTCCCCAATAAAGGGTGTTGGCTGGGGAGGAAGGATTCGAACCTTCGCATGCTGGAATCAAAATCCAGTGTCTTAACCGCTTGACGACTCCCCAACAAAGGGTTTGGCTGGGGAGGAAGGATTCGAACCTTCGCATGCTGGAATCAAAATCCAGTGTCTTAACCGCTTGACGACTCCCCAACTTACTAAATCATATGAAACAGCGGATGAATATCTAACCCTTCCACACAATAAGCTTCATATGATTGAGAAACCTGTTGGTAAATTGTATTTGCTTCTTGATGAGATTCACTTGCTATAAACAAACAAGCCCCAGAACCGGTCATTAATGCATGACCATATTGGGATAACTCAACATAAGCCTTCCAAACTTCAGGATATTCCTGAAATACAACCGCCTGCATATCATTTTGAAACGGCTGTAACGATTGGAAAGTCGGCATTATGCTGGGTTTGGAATCCCGTGTCAAGCCTTCATGTGCAAAAATTTTAACTGTTGCCACATGGACGGGGGGCTTAACGATAACATACCATTGTTTAGGGACATCTATTTCAGCCAGCTTCTCACCCACACCTTTGGCAAAAGCACTTCTGCCAAAAATAAAAAAAGGAACATCTGCACCAAGACTTACGCCTAAATCAATCAGTTGCTGCCTACTCAAACCGCATTGCCACCATTGGTTTAAAACCATTAAAACCGTGGCTGCATCAGAGCTTCCGCCGCCCAATCCGCCTCCGGTTGGAATCACTTTATCCAACCAGATTTCGACACCGTGCGCTACGCTTGCATATGGCAGTAATAATTTAGCCGCCCGATAAGTTAAGTCTTGCTCAGGTTCAAGCCCTTCGACCGGCGTATGCAGAATAATCTGCCCATCAGTACGGATTTTCAGATGAACGGTATCATATAAGCCGATCAAACAGAAAATACTTTCCAAATTATGATAACCATCGCTCCTGCGGCCGGTAATCCTCAAATCCAAATTTAATTTAGCCGGCGCAGGAAAGGCTTGGATTTCCTCTGAAACAGACATGGCATCCTCTATTTGCGTGCTGCGCATCGGGTTTGTCCATTCTTATCCAAAGAGTGGTTTACCGTGTCAAACACCAAGCGGATATTAAACTTGGCATTTTCAAGTTGAAGCGTTTTGGGCTGTCCTGAACTATTTAAAGTGCGCGATATCGTCCAGTCAAACTGCTCCAGACGTCCATCAGGCAGGATTTTGTATGGCGCATTGGCAACGCGTTTACCATCTGCCCAAATATGCAAATATTGTACCGGCAAAGCAAAGCCCAAAAGCTGTCTGCTCAATTCCTCAGCAGTTTCCGCCTGATAAACCTTACCCTTACTGTCTACCGCCAATACACCTTCACTGTCTTGACACAGCTGGCCTACGGTATTGCCCAATGGGGTATTCACATCAATGGTTTGAACCGCGTTCTGATAAGTCCAATCGAAATTGGCATAAGAGCCTTTTCCTTCCACTTTGACAGCCAAACGACCGTCTGCGCTAAAATCCTGCACCTGCTCTGCTGCTTGCCAACTGTTTTGCTGAGGTAAGTTTGGCTGCGCACAGGCAGCTAAAAGCAATAAGGCTGCAACCGATGATAATCGTTTTAAATTCATGGATATTCCTTCATAGACCGTCTGAAATCAAACGCTTTCAGACGGCCTTTGGGTTTTATTTGTGTTTTTGAGTATGCGGTTTGCTGGGCGTTATACCGAATTTGGACATTGTCTCTTTTAATACTCGGAGATTGCTTCCACGTTTCAAGCCGTCATTCCAGATTTCTTTGGCCTTGTCTTGGTCTCCAAGCGTCCATAGGACTTCGCCCAAATGTGCGGCGACTTCGGCTTCAGGTTCTTTTCCATAGGCATATTGGATATACGGCAAAGCCATTTGGGCATCGCTTTTAAGATAATATGCCCAGCCTACACTATCATTAATGGCTGCGCTTTCCGGATCCATTTGATAGGCCATCTGAACCATTTTGAAAGCCTCGTCCAAATCCTTGCCGTTGGACAGCAAGGTATAGCCCAAAGCATTCCAACCATGCGGATTGTCCGGATACAACTCAACAACTCGGCGCAAATCGGCAATCGCCTTGCCTGGCTGATTCAGCTTCTCATACACCATCGAACGCTGATACAGCACATTGGCAAGCAGCTCCGGAGAAGCTTGGGTTTTCAAGGATTTTTCGGTGGAATTTACCAAGCTGTTCAAAGCGTTCAACGATTCTTGAAGATTGGTATTTTTAGACAATACGAACAAAGCCGTACTCAACAAATCCTTAACTTCAAAATAACGTCCTCTTTGCTCGGGCATTTTTTGTGCGCGTTGTACCAAAGCCCAAGCCTCTTTATGGTTGCCCTGTTTGGCTTCGATAGAAGCAGCCAAAATGGTTTTATCAAACGTATAAGCCGTAGCCGTTACCTTATCCAGCCATTGTTTGGCTTTGGCCAATTCTTCTACATCATTATATGAAACCGCACCAATCAACGCTGCACGGCTGCGCTGCTCTTCCGTGCCAGCTTTATAAGCCTTTTCCAGATAGCTGTTTACCGCAGAAATATTTTCTGTCTTGCTCGCTGACAATAAGGCAGCCTGAATATACAAATCAGGGTTGGGATTTTCTTCCAATAAAGTCTGCAAACGCTTAAAGGCCTTATCATTTTGACCATGGGCGATCAAATTGGCGATGTCCAATTCCTGCCAAATCGGAGATAAGGTTTTGGTGTCTGTCTCTTTGAAGAAGCCGTCCAAAATATCAGGATGCCGTTGCGCCATCAGCCGCAACGTCACAAAAGTCGGCGGCAAAATTTCGTTGTCCAACTTGGCCAATCGCTGCAATGCCGCAATGGCGTGTTTCTTTTGACCGTCTTTTGCACTAAAAATTGCATCCGCAATCGCCGCTTCTGGAAAGTCTTTATAATTCAAGGCCGTTTTATGCACCTGTTTAACCGCATCGCTGGTCAGATTCGGCTGTTGTGCTGCGGTTTGTGCTAAAAGCAGGAACACGCGCTTTTGCTCATCTTCACTACCGCCGGCAATTACCTTGTCCAATCCGCTCAAATTCTTATCGGCTTTACCCAGCAGCAAATTGCGCAACCAAGTCATACGCTTTTGTGTTTCACCAGGCTCCGGCTCGATTTCGCGCCATTTTTGGTAAATGGCTTCAGCCTGTTCAAATGCGTTTAACGAAACCGCCATCTCCAAAGCGCGTTCGGCCACTTCGGGAGATTTGGTGCGATGCAACGTTAAAATATAAGTAAACAACGCAGAAGCTGCATCACCCTTTTGCAGGGCCAGTTCTGAATTTAACAAAGTGAAAACCTGAGATGTACGGTTTTGTATACCCAACAGACGTATCCGCTCCTGCTCGCGCTCTTCGGGAGAAAAACGGTCGGTACGGCTTTTCTTTTTAATAATCTTAGCCGATTCAAAAACTGCATTTGAATCGCCGGGCGCGGCAAAAGTTTGTGTAACAAACAACATCATGACAGCCGCAGCTGCCACTCGAATACGGGATGGGGAAAACAACATAACTATCCTTTTTGAGAACCTGCCGACATTTTCAGACGGCCTAAGCACTTGCAGAACAGACGCAAAGCTTTATTTATCATTCAGGCATAACTGTAACACACGCACCCTATTTTGTTGACACGGTAACCGTAAACCTTGTGTAATCCTCATCTGCATAAAACGATCAGCGCCAAAAATGAATACCGACCACCTTATCCATTTCCTAACTCAAGCTTCACGCTTCAGCAGCCGTATGCAAGCAGAGCGCAATCAATTAGTTACCACTAAAACGGTCAAAGAAGCAGCCGTTTTGGTCGGCATCGCCTTGCATGAAGGAGCGTGGCAAATTTTACTGACCAAAAGGGCCGAGACCTTAAGGCAACACACCGGACAAATCGCCTTTGCCGGCGGCCGCAAAGATGCCCAAGACGACAGCCTAACGGCAACGGCGTTAAGAGAAGCTTACGAAGAAACCGCCATTCCGATTGCCGCATGGCAGACTTTTGCGCCGCTACCCTTTTATGACACACCTTCCGGCTACCGTGTTACGCCTGTTCCGGCAATTTGCACCCAGCCCGTCAACCCCAAAGCAAATCCCGATGAAGTAGCAGAAATTTTTTATCTGCCTTTGGACTTCACCTTAAACCTGCAAAACTACTCATACCGTCATCTTCATCACAACAATCAAACCCTCGCCCTCCCCGCCCTGCCTTTCCGACACTACGACATCTGGGGGCTGACAGCAATCATCCTATATGGACTGGCAGAACGTTATCAGCAATATTGCCAAGCTTTTAAATAAGGCAAGGCCGTCTGAAAACCAATATTCAGACGGCCTTGTTTGATCAATCCTCTTTATGCAGCTTCTTCATAGCATTCGACAAATTCTCCAAACCATTTCATCTCATCGCGCAGGGCAACCACTTCGCCAATTACCATTAAAGCCGGACGTTCTGCTTCGGCAGCCAACAAGCCCAAATCTTTCAGACGGCCTGTCCGCACGGTTTGATGCGGTAAAGTCCCATTGGAAATCACGGCAACAGGTGTAGAAGGCTGCCTGCCATAAGCCATCAGCTTTTCCGCAATCTCAGCCGCTTTAAGCGTGCCCATATAGATTACCAACGTTTGGCGGCTTAAAGCCAAAGTCTGCCAATCGGGCTGACTGCCCTCGTGTTTGCTGTGGCCGGTTACAAATAAAGCACCTTGGGCACAATCGCGATGGGTTAACGGAATACCGGCATAAGCAGTAGCTCCAAGCGCGGCAGTAATACCCGGCACAATGCGGTAGGCAATCCCGGCCTGATGCAGGGTTTGCACTTCCTCCCCGCCGCGACCGAACACAAAAGGATCGCCGCCTTTCAACCTTACCACACGCTCGCCTTTTTGAGCGTGTTCAACCAATAGACGGTTGGTTTCTTCCTGCTGAACATGGTGCGCACCAGCACGTTTACCCACGCTGATTTTCACCGCATCTTTACGCACCATCGCCAAAATCTCATCCGACACCAAAGCATCGTAAAACACGGTATCCGCAGCCTGTATCGCCTGCAAAGCATGTATGGTCAGCAAGCCCGGATCTCCCGGCCCTGCGCCCACCAAAACCACTTCGCCGCCAAACGGCGTTTCCCGGTTTAACTGCGTGATCAATTCACGTTCTGCCGCCTCGATATTGTTTTGAGCCGCAAAAATACTGAAACGGCTGTCGAACAACTTTTCCCAAAAATAACGGCGTCGTTCGACATGATGAATAGTCTGTTTAACCTTTTCGCGCCATTTACCGGCAATACGCGCCATCGTGCCCGTATGCAGCGGAATCAATGTTTCAATAATCTGCCGCCATTTACGCGCCAATACAGGCGCAGTACCGCCGCTGGATATGGCTATCTTCAATGGCCCCCTATCCACCACGGCAGGCACGATAAACGAACACAAGTCCGCCGTATCCACCGTATTGCACAATTTCACCCGTCGTTCCGCCGCTTCAAAAACACGGCGGTTAAACATGCCATTATCCGTCGCCGCAATAACGAAATACACCTCGTCCAGCATGGCTTCTTCAAACAAGCCACCCAGCCAAACTATTTTCCCTTCAGCCGCCCATTGCTGAAACTGCGGATTCAAAGTTTCCGCAACAACACGCACGCGCGCTCCGGCAGACAACAGGCTTTCCGCCTTACGCTCGGCAACCTTACCCGCACCTGCCAGTAAAACAGGGCGGTTTTTCAAATCGGCAAACAACGGATAATGGCTCATAGTCGTGCTCTTACTTTATCAATGATTGTCCGCCGATATTAAAGGCCGTCTGAAAAAATAGGAAAGAATGGTTTCTGATTTTCTTATGGTGTTTGGTTATATACCTGCAAAAAACCGTCTTTTGAATAACAAAACATTCAGACAGCATTTTTAAATTTCAATCACAAACCGAATTATTTTAGATATTTGCTATCAAACGGGGAACTTATTTTCCGCTCTGCCTACTAAAAAGTCTTAACAATTATTCATATCAACAACTTAAGTGATATTGATTTATTAAGGTAATTTCAAAATATAATATTTAGAAGCGAATATACAGCATGACAACTGAAGCAAAAACAGCCCCTTTACCGACTATTCTCTTTAACAAGGTAGCCTATACCAACGGCGATGATGTTATTCTGAACATCTCCAATGCGACAGACAAAATCACCTCTGTCACCGTCAGCCATTTGGGTACGGAAATCCAAAAATTGGATCATCTGAACTCAACCTCCGTCAAACTCTCTTCCGATATTTTTTCACCCAATTCAGGCTACGTCGTCAAAGTAGAAACCGTTGACAACACCGGCAACCACACCAGCAAAACACTGGGATTGTCTGTCGAAGACGACTGGACTATTTTTCCCCGCTATGGCGTAGTGGCAGGATCTAACGATAATTCGGCAGAACGAAACAACGCCATGACCAATGACCAGCTCGAAGGCTATCAAAACAATATCGATCAGCTGGCACAAATGCACATCAACAATTATTTCTTCTATGATGTGTACGACACAACCTCCAATCCATTTCCAAATGTCAACAGCTTCAAGCAAGAATGGGCGACTTGGGCTGTCGACAACGGCCAACCCAACCCTCCCCAAATCGATACCCTGCTGATTAAAAACCTCGTGAACAAAATTCACGAAAAAGGCGGCAGTGCCATGCTCTACAATATGCTTAACGCCGCCTCCAATGACGAACTCGATAATCCGGCCATCAAAGAAATTTTAAATAATGTCAAACTCTACAATGCCCAAGAGCATTCCAACTTCGGCAAAGCCGGTGCAGAGACCAAAACATCCGTACAACAATTCGTCGATCCTGCCGACAAAAGCTGGCAAAACTATATCGTCAACACCATGATCAAAGCCCTGAAAACAGGCGGCTTTGACGGCTGGCAGGCCGATACCATGGGTGATAACCTCGTTTACAAAATACAAAATGGCCAAAAGACTGAAAACTTCAGAATGTCTGACGGTTATGACGATTTGTCAGCCGCGGCTGCGGAAAAGTTACACGATTACGGTCAAACTTATATGATCAACGACATCAGCACAGGCAGGGCCGATGTCTTATCCACCACCGGCATGGATGTTCCTTACTCAGAAATCTGGCCGCGCGATTTTAAAGATACAGCCGGAAATACCCATTATGAAAACCACAACTATGCCGAGCTTAAACGCTTGGTAGGCCGTCTGTACGATTACAATCACGTTTCCCCGATTATTGCCGCCTATACTCGAAAAGGTACCCACCCGGAAGATAATTCTTCCGAACTCAATCCGGACAACGAATTGCTGGTCGATGCCGTTATCGCAGCGAGTGGCGGCTACCACATGACTGTTGCCGCATTAAACAACCTCCCGGATAAAAACGCACATGGTTTTGGTATTTTGCAAGATCCATACTATCCCGCTCAGACGCTCAAAACCAACGAAACCCTGGCCAAATCAGAATTCAACTATCAACAATTCATTACCGCCTATGAGGAGCTGCTTCGCGGCGAAGGCTTGGTTGAACTCAAAGACAGTCATGCCTCCATCGTAGCATCCGACGGCTATGACATGACTTCCACTTCAGGCGAAGGAGGCAAAGTTTATACATGGACCAAGGCCACCGCAGACGGCGGCCGAGTTGTCCAATTAATCAATCTCGCAGGCCTCGACAAAGACACCAATTGGAACAGCTCCAACCACCACACGCTGAAACTCGACAACCCTAAAGTCAGAATCCCGTTTGATATGGAAATCAGCGCAGAACAGGCCGAGCAAGCCATCGTACAACTGGCTTCCCCCGACTCAGACGATATATCCATGCACACATTGGAATCTTCCGTCATCTATGAAAACGGCAAACCGGTGGCACTGGAAGTCACCGTCCCGAGCCTGGATGTCTGGGATATGCTTTATGTCAGCAATTTAGGGCAGGCAAGCGTCAGCCAAACCTTTGCCGACGGCAAAACCACATTCAACGGCACCCACGCCGACGACCATATCAAAGGTACTGAAAGCGAAGACATCATCTACGGCAACCGGGGTAATGATGAGATTCACGGCGGCAGCGGCAATGACAAATTGTCCGGCGGCACCGGCGACGATGTCATCAACGGCGATGCCGGCAGCGATATTCTCTACGGAGGCGGTGGCAATGACCATCTGAACGGCGGATTAGACAACGACACGCTGTATGGCGGCTCCGGTAACGATACTATGTTGGGCGAAGCAGGCAACGACATCCTTCACGGCGGCGCAGGCAACGACACACTGTTTGGTGGCTTAGGGGACGATATATTGCACGGCGAAGCCGGTAACGATACCTACGTATTCAATCGCGGCGAAGGCCATGACACCATTTTCGACCATCACAGCACAAACGCCATCCAATTCGGCGCTGGCATTTCCCTCTCGGATCTGTCGCTCGAAACGGTCAACGAAAAAGACGGCACGACTTGGAACATCACCATTCGTGGCGAAAACAATCACAACGACCTCATCACCATCGACCACCAATATGCCGACATCCATACCGACGTCCAAGGTCAAAAAATCCCCTCAGTCAGCGAATTCCGCTTTGACGAAGGTACGTTCAACATTGACCAGTTAATGCATATTTTAGGTTAACCATTAAAATATCGAGCATCCCAAAGCCGGACTTTCAAAAAGAGTCCGGCTTTTCTTGCCTGCAACGCCACTTCCATTTTTCAGACGGCCTTTGCCTGCGTATAATATCGTTTTGTCTACAATTTGAAATCCTAACCAATGACCGAATCCATCCGCCTGCCCGCTTCCACACTCAAGCCCTCCACCGTTGCCCTGCCCGGTTCCAAAAGCATCAGCAACCGCACGCTGCTCTTGGCAGCACTCTCCGACAACGTTTGCGAAATCCATTCTTTGCTCAAATCCGACGATACCGACCGAATGCTTGAAGCACTCGACAAACTCGGCGTGCAAATTGAATCTTTACCTGAAGGCCGTCTGAAAGTTCATGGTGCCGGCGGCCGCTTTCCCAACCAATCCTCCGATTTGTTTTTAGGCAATGCCGGTACGGCATTCCGCCCCTTGACTGCCGCACTTGCCGTTTTGGGCGGCGACTATCATCTGCATGGCGTACCGCGTATGCACGAACGCCCTATCGGCGATTTGGTCGACGCGTTGCGTATTGCCGGAGCGGACGTACAATATCTGGGCAATGAAAACTATCCGCCTCTTCAGATCGGCAAACGCCAAGACAACGGCGAGCGCGTTATTCCGATTAAAGGCAATGTTTCCAGCCAATTCCTGACCGCCCTGCTGATGGCTTTGCCCTTGACGGGACAAGCATTTGAAATCCACATGGTAGGCGAGTTGATTTCCAAACCTTATATCGACATCACGCTCAAGCTGATGGCGCAGTTCGGTGTGGACATCATCAATGAAGACTACCGTGTATTTAAAATCCCGGCCGGTGCCAAATATCATGCGCCCGAACATTTATATGTAGAAGGCGATGCCTCCAGCGCGTCTTATTTCTTGGGCGCAGGCCTGATTGCCGGTACACCCATCCGCGTAACCGGCATCGGCGCACACAGTATTCAAGGCGACGTTGCCTTTGCGCGTGAATTGGAAAAAATCGGCGCAGATGTCATTTGGGGCGAAAATTTTGTAGAAATTTCCCGTCCTGCCGAGCGCAAGATTCAGGCTTTTGATTTAGATGCCAACCATATTCCTGATGCGGCCATGACCTTGGCCATTGTTGCGCTGGCCACCAAACAACCCTGCACCCTGCGCAATATCGGCTCATGGCGCGTCAAAGAAACCGACCGTATCGCCGCCATGGCAACCGAACTGCGCAAACTGGGCGCAGACGTCATCGAAGAAGCCGAAGCCATCCATATTACGCCGCCCGAAACGCTTACCCCCGATGCCGTTATCGACACTTACGACGACCACCGCATGGCCATGTGTTTCTCGCTGGTTTCGCTTTTGGGCGTCCCCGTCATCATCAACGACCCGAAATGTACGCATAAAACTTTCCCCGACTATTTCCAAGTTTTTGCATCATTGACCAACTGATTGATTATTCAACATTTCAGACGGCCTGTTGCATACAAAAAACACAGGCCGTCTGAAAAATAAAAATAAAACTATACTTTTTCTTAATTTGTGCGATAATAGCTAAATAAATTCTTAGCGATTCATATTTCCTTTCGGAGAGAAAACATGTCAGACGAAAAAAGCAAAGCCTTAGCCGCAGCCCTTGCCCAAATCGAAAAAAACTTCGGCAAAGGCTCCATCATGAAAATGGACGGCAGCCAACAGGAAGAAAACCTTGATGTTATTTCCACCGGCTCCCTCGGCGTGGACTTAGCACTCGGCGTCGGCGGCCTGCCCCGCGGCCGCGTGGTTGAAATTTTCGGCCCGGAATCCTCCGGTAAAACTACACTCTGTCTCGAAGCCATTGCCCAATGCCAAAAAAATGGCGGCATCTGCGCATTCATCGATGCCGAGCATGCTTTTGACCCGATTTACGCCCGCAAACTCGGCGTAAAAGTTGAAGAACTCTATCTCTCCCAACCGGATACCGGCGAACAGGCATTGGAAATCTGTGATACCTTGGTACGCTCCGGCGGTATCGATATGGTCGTTGTCGACTCCGTAGCCGCACTTGTGCCTAAAGCCGAGATCGAAGGCGAAATGGGCGACAGCCACGTCGGCCTGCAAGCCCGCCTGATGAGCCAAGCCCTGCGCAAACTGACCGGCCACATCAAACGCACCAATACATTGGTTGTTTTCATTAACCAAATCCGTATGAAAATCGGCGTGATGTTCGGCAGCCCTGAAACCACAACCGGCGGTAACGCGCTCAAATTCTATGCCTCTGTCCGCCTCGACATCCGCCGTACCGGTCAGATTAAAAAAGGCGATGACGTGATTGGTAACGAAACCAAAGTCAAAGTCATCAAAAACAAAGTTGCCCCTCCGTTCCGTCAAGCCGAATTCGATATTCTTTACGGCGAAGGCATTAGCTGGGAAGGTGAATTGATCGACTTGGGCGTCAAACATGACATCGTTGAAAAATCCGGCGCATGGTACAGCTACAACGGCGCAAAAATCGGCCAAGGTAAAGACAATGTACGCGTTTGGCTGAAAGAAAACCCTGATATCGCCAACGAAATCGATGCCAAAATCCGTGCGGCAGTCGGTATCAATGTCGATATTACCGAAGGCAAATTGGACGACACCGACGGCGAACGTCCTGAGGAATAAGTCTGTCTGAAATTAAAGGTTAAAGACCAAATAAAAGGCCGTCTGAAATCCGACCATTAATCGGATTTCAGACGGCCTTTTATTCAATACTGCTTAAAGCCCCAATGCCTGAGCATGAAACTCAATATGCGAATCGATAAAGCTGGCAATAAAGAAATAGTCATGCCCATAGCCCGGGCGTACTTTATATTGGATATTGAAACCTTTTTCGCGTGCTGAGCGGACAAACCCTTCCAGTTGCAGGACTTCAGGATACAAAGCATCTTCACTGCCGACATCAATCAAAACAGGCAATTTATGCGAGGCCGTCTGAAGCAGCTCTGTACTGTCATAGCGTTTCCACGTTTCCACGTTTTGGCCCAAATAAGCCGAAAACGCCTGCCTGCCGCCTTCCGTATCGATAGGATGACATAAAGGCGCAAAGGCTGAAACCGCAGCATATCGGCCGGGATGCTTCAAAGCCAACTGCAGCGCACCATGCCCGCCCATGCTGAAACCTGCAATGCTGCGCTCTTGCGTTACCGGAAAATGATGCTCGATCAAATCAGGCAATTCTTGGCTGATATAGCTTTCCATTTGGTAATGCTGCGCCCAAGGTGCTTCAGTTGCATTGACATAAAATCCGGCGCCCTGTCCAAGATAATGTTCCTCACTGTCGGCAACATGCCGACCGCGTGGCGAGGTATCCGGGAAAACCACGATAATATTCCATTGCGCCGCAAAACGTTGGATCCCGCTTTGTTGAACCAATTCAGAACCATCACTATTTAAGCCGGAAAGAAAATATAAAACAGGCGCGGGATAGCCTTTTAAGACTTGTGGCGGCAGATAGACATCAAATACCATATCCGTCCGGCAGGTTTGAGAAAAATGGCGGTACCGTTCCTGATACCCGTTAAACATCTTTCTGCGTTCCAGCAAATGCAATTCTGAATTTTTCATTTTATTCCTTGTAAGGAAACAACAATGAGCAGAATGTTAGCGCAAAACCTGCTCATCGTGTTGTTGCCCCATCTTTTTAAGGCAACCCAATCTGCTTTAAACAAGGCTTGCCAATCATGCGAAATCATTACGCCGACAGCATTTAAAATCTATACACAATCTCTGTGGATAAATCTGTTGATAAGCTTTGGGTAATCGTAAAATTTTCTTTAGGAACAAACCAAGTCTTAAATTGACTAAAATTTAATCAAATAAAATATAATAAAATCAAGTGGTTATATTTATAAGATTTTACTATAATCATACAGTGAAAATTTATAGGTAAAACAAGGTTATGCGGCTTTGTGCATAAATTAGGGTTGACATCCCTAAAAATCACCCCGAATCAAAAGCTGCGTAAAACAACGGCCGATTTCATCAGATGCCATTCAAAAGACACGCGGCCATACATTTTGCGTTACAATACGCACTTATTTTTAAGAAAGAAAAATACGCCATGAAAGCCTCCCAGTTCTTCATTTCTACCCTTAAAGAAGCCCCTGCCGAAGCCGCACTTGCCAGCCACAAGCTGATGATTCGTGCCGGCTTGATCAAAGCCAACGCATCCGGTCTTTATACTTGGATGCCGATGGGTCTGCGCGTATTGCGCAAAGTTGAAAATATCGTGCGTGAAGAAATGGCCCGCGCAGGTAGCGTGGAGCTGCTGATGCCGGTGGTACAACCTGCCGAGCTGTGGCAGGAATCCGGCCGCTGGGAGTTTTACGGTAAAGAACTGCTGCGCCTGAAAGACCGTCATGACCGTGATTTCTGTATGGGTCCGACTTGTGAAGAAGTGATTGCCGACATCGTGCGCAAAGAAGTCAACAGCTACAAACAACTGCCGAAAAACTTTTATCACATCCAAACCAAATTCCGCGATGAAGTGCGTCCGCGCTTCGGTGTGATGCGCGCGCGCGAGTTCGTCATGAAAGACGCTTATTCCTTCCATGCCGACTATGCCTCGCTTCAGACGACCTATCAGGATATGTACGACGCTTACTGCCGTATCTTTACCCGTCTGGGCTTGGAATTCCGCCCCGTAGCCGCAGACACCGGCAGCATCGGTGGTACCGGCTCTCACGAATTCCAAGTATTGGCTGAAAGCGGCGAAGACGTTATCGCATACAGCGATACTTCCGATTACGCCGCCAATATCGAATTGGCACCCACCTTGCCGCTCAAAGGCGAACGCGCCGCTGCTCAGGCCGAGTTGACCAAAGTACATACACCAAATGTCAAAACCATTGAGTCTTTGGTTGAATTCCTCAATATTCCGGTTGAACAAACCCTCAAATCCATCGTGGTTGAAGGCGAAAACGAAGGCGAACTCGTCCTGCTGCTGTTGCGTGGCGACCATGAGTTTAACGACATCAAGGCGGAAAAACTGGCCGGCGTGAAATCGCCACTGACCATGGCAAGCCCTGCCGCGATTATTGAACAGTTCGGCGCCAACGGCGGCTCTCTCGGCCCTGTCAACTTCAAAGGCAAAGTCTATGCCGATTTCGCCACCGAAAAAGGCGCAGACTGGGTTATCGGCGCAAACGAAGACGACTACCACTATACCGGCTTCAACTTCGGCCGAGATGCTGCCGAGCCTGAATTTGTCGATTTACGCAATGTCATCGAAGGCGACATTAGCCCTGACGAACAAGGCCGTCTGAAACTGGCGCGCGGTATTGAAGTCGGCCACGTTTTCCAATTGCGCGACAAATATACCCAAGCCATGAATGTCAGCTTCTTGGACAATAACGGCAAATCCCAAATCATGGAAATGGGCTGCTACGGTATCGGTATTACCCGCGTTGTGGCCGCCGCCATCGAACAAAACAACGACGAAAAAGGCATTGTTTGGACCAAAGCAATGGCGCCGTTTGAAGTCGTTATCGTGCCGATGAACTACAAAAAATCAGACGCCGTGCGCGAAGCCGCCGACAAAATCTACGCCGAGCTTTTGGCTGCTGGTGCGGATGTTTTGTTGGATGACCGCGACGAACGTGCAGGCGTATTGCTGAATGACTCCGAGCTGTTGGGTATTCCTCACCGCATCGTGATCGGCGATCGCGCATTGAAAGAAGGCAATGTCGAATATGCCGAGCGCCGTAACAATCAGGCTCAAGCCGTTGCAGTATCAGAAGTTGTCGCCAAGGTTTTGGCCGCATTGAACGCTTAAATTTTTTTCAATAATGAAAAGGCCGTCTGAAACTGATTATTTCGTTTCAGACGGCCTTTTTCTGTTTTAATAAATAATGTTTTTTCCGTAGCTCTCTAATATTTCTTTGATTTTCAGAATGGTTTCTTTGGGCGGCGGATGTACGCCTTTTAATTTGTATTCGTCGCCGCACAAAGCCCATTTGTGTGCGCCCAATTCGTGATACGGCAAGAGCTCGACCATTTCGACATTATCCATATCACCGATAAACTCGCCCAATAAATGCGCTGACCGCTCATCATCGGTATAACCGGGAACAACCACATAACGCACACGCGTCGGCTGATTGCGTTCAGCAAGATAGCGCGCGAATTTCAGCGTTTTGGTATTTGGAATACCGACAAGCACTTTATGAATTTCAGGATCGATTTGTTTTAAGTCGAGCATGACCAAATTGGTATGATCGAGCAAATCATCCAAAATCGAATCATAGTGCAAAGCATAGCCATTGCTGTCTAGACAGGTATGGATATCGTGTTCCCGACAGGCCGTAAACCAATCGCATACAAACTCATATTGCAATAACGGCTCGCCGCCGGTTGCCGTTACGCCTCCGCCTGTCGCACGCAAATAATGACGATAGGTCATGACCTGCTTCATCACAGTTGCCACATCCAATTCCTGCGCCTGCTCAGTATGAAGATCCCATGTGTCACGATTATGGCAATACAGGCAACGCATCAGGCAGCCTTGCAAAAAGAGCACGTAGCGCAAACCCGGACCATCGACAGCACCGCAAGATTCAATCGAATGAATAATGCCTTTACCGTTATAGTGACGGTGGCCAAGGTCTTTCAGTGCCAGCTCGGGGGTAATGGCAAAAGTCGTGGACATAGTGTTCGGCTCAAAAATGTTTTTGCTTATATGGATTGTACGATAATAAAGGCCGTCTGAACATTTCAGACGGCCTCGGAGCTTTGTTTCAAAACAAACCAAATGCAAATTTAGCTTCCGGTTTGTTTCTCCACCCGGATTACATGGTTTCTGTGAATGTACGGGTAATCACGTCAAGCTGTTGTTCGCGGGTCAGCGAGTTGAAGCGAACCGCATAACCGGACACACGAATGGTCAACTGCGGATATTTCTCTGGATTGTGCATCGCATCTTCCAAAGTCTCGCGATTCAATACGTTGACGTTCAAGTGTTGGCCGCCTTCCAAAATACCGTCTTCATGGTGGAAATAACCGTCCATCAAACCGGCAAGGTTGCGTTCGCGAGAATACTCGTCTTTACCCAACGCGCCAGGAATAATGGAGAAGGTATAGGAAATACCGTCTTTGGCAAACTCAAATGGCAGTTTGGCTACGGAAGTCAATGAAGCGACTGCACCGTTGACGTCACGACCGTGCATTGGGTTTGCACCCGGACCAAACGGAGCGCCTGCACGGCGGCCGTCTGGAGTATTACCGGTTTTCTTACCGTAAACAACGTTGGAAGTAATGGTCAGTACGGACTGAGTCGGAGTGGCGTTGCGGTAAGTTTTGTGGGTTGCCACTTTTTTCATGAAGCGTTCAACCAAATCGCAAGCAATATCGTCAACGCGGTCGTCGTTGTTACCAAATTGTGGGTATTCGCCTTCGATTTCGAAGTCAACGGCAATGCCATTTTCGTCACGAATCGGTTTCACTTTGGCGTACTTAATGGCGGACAATGAGTCGGCAGCCACAGACAAACCGGCGATACCGCATGCCATCGTACGTTTCACATCACGGTCATGCAATGCCATCAATGCAGCTTCGTAGCTGTATTTGTCGTGCATGTAGTGAATAATGTTCAGCGCGGTAACGTATTGGGTTGCCAACCAATCCATGAATTTGTCCATGCGCTCAAAGACAGTGTCGTAGTCCAAAACTTCGTCCATAATCGGCTCGGTTTTCGGACCAACTTGCTCTTTAG